>JANNKI010000606.1:0-6929 GCA_031396225.1 bacterium
GGATCGGCCGCCGCTGACAGCCGCCTGTGGCTCCCTACCGCTGTCGAACCAAGGGAAGCCGATGCCGTGGAGACCGGCGAAAGCAGGCCGAGGCTCACCCCGCCTGTCCATGCGTCCGCCAAAGCCTCGGGAACACCAGGAACGCCCGAAGTCGCCCCGGCCGCCAGAACACAGGATGCTGGGGAAGGTCCACAGCGCATTCATCGCGGTGCGGCGCGCTTCCTCGGGCGACAGCTCGGCTCCGATCACGAGTCCCTTTGTGGTCCGGGGAGGTGAGCGCGGCTTGCCCGCGCAGGGGAGCCGCGCATAGTGTCGCGCACGCCATGACAGCGTCAGGAACCCGCCGTCGCGACCCCGCCCGCGCGCTCGCGCCCGCCACGCGCGCCGCGTGTCGCTTCGCCGCGGCCATGACGCGGGGCCGCGAAGCCGCCGCGGCCGAAGCACTCGGGGAGCTCCGCGCGACGGGAGCACGCCGACGCTTCGCCGAGGAGTGCGCGCTCATGCTCATGCTCTACGCCGGCTACCCGGCCGCGCTCGAGGGCCTGCGCGTACTGAACGCCGCGTGGCCAGGCCGCGCGCGCCGCACGTCCGAGGGCGCGCCCGCGCGCTGGCGCTCGCGCGGCACGGCGCTCTGCCGTCGCGTTTACGGCAGTGCCTACACCCGACTGCTCCCCGCGGTGCATGCGCTGCACCCGGATCTCGCCACATGGATGGTGGAGCACGGCTACGGACGCGTGCTCGCGCGCGCGGGAGCCGGCGTGATGGACCGTGAACTCGTCACCATCGCGGCACTCGGCTCGTTGGGTTGGGAGCGCCAGCTCGTGAGCCACGTGCTGGGCGCGTTGCGCGTCGGGGCCAGCGCGGAGGGCACGCGCGAGGCGCTCGCGCTCGGGGCCGAGCAGGCCGACGCACGCGGCCGCGCGGTGGCGAAGCGCACTTGGGCGCGGGTCACGCGAGCCGGCGTGGGAGCGACCGCGACACCCGCGGGCTGAGTCTCCGGGCCCGGCCGGGCATCCAAAGCCGGCCCCGTTGACCGCCTGGCCGGAGCCCGACTACGATGCTACTTCGCATGTCCCTGTCCTGCCACGACTTCCGCCATCCATGGTGCCTGGGGCGCTGTCGGTGACCGCACGGGCGCTCGTGGTTCGAGCCCGGGTGGCTGCCCACGCCGACCGGGGCCCGAGTCGCGACGCGCTCTCGCTCGACCTGCTGGCGGGTGGCCCCATCAGCCGCGAGCGGGTGGTCACCTCATGGGGTGACACCGATGCGCTGCGAAGGCTGGCCGATGCCAAGCGTGCCCCGCTCCCCAGGGAACTGGCGCGAGCGCTGGCCGAGCAGCACCGGCGCCTGGGAGCCTCGCCCGCCTCGTTCGCCAACCTCGAGCGGCTCGCGCGCGGAGAGGCCGTGGCCACGGTGGCCGGCCAGCAACCCGCCGCGCTGGGAGGCCCGCTCTACTCGCTGCACAAGACGGCCTCGACCGTGGGACTCGCGGCCGAGGTCACGCGCCGCACCGGGGCCCCGTGCGTGCCGCTGTTCTGGATGCACGGCGAGGACTCCGACTTCGCGGAGATCCGCAGCGTAACCGTGGCCGACGCCGAACTGCAATTGCAAGACTTCGCGCTCCCGGAGGGAGCGCATTCCGATGGCGGATTGGTCGGCGCGATCGCGTTGGATCACGTGCGCGTTCTCGGCGAACAGGCGTTCGCCGCTTGGGCGGGCCTGCCGGGGGAAGCCGACGCGCGCGCGCACTGGCGGCGCGCGCTCGAACACGCGCGCGACCTGGGGGAGGTGATGAGCGCGCTGTGGCTGTCGCTGTTCGCGGACCAGGGCCTGGTCGTTGTGGACCCGCGCCTGCCCGAGTTCCGCGCGGCGGCGCGCCCCATCCTCGATCGCTACCTGGACGTCGCGGACGGGTTGCATGCGGCCGCGCGCCGGGCGGGGGAGCGCATGGAGTCGCTCACCGGGCGGCGGGCGCTCCACGACGCCTCGCTCGACTCGTTCGTGTTCGGCATGAGCGATGGCCATCGCCACAAGGTGGGCGCCGCCGAGGCGCGGGCAGCCGGCGCATCGCTCACGTTGTCCCCGAGTGTTGCCTTGAGGCCCGCCGTGCAGGACGGCGTCTTCCCCACGGTGGCCATGGCGTGCGGAGCGGGCGAGATCGCCTACCTGCTGCAGCTGCGCGTGGTGTTCGATGGCGTCGGCATTCGACCCGCCGCGCCGGTGCTGCGCCTCGGCGCCACCTGGCTGCCACCGGCCGCGCGCGAACTGCTCGAGGCCGCCGGCTGCGACCCCTGGGAGCTGGTGGCGCACACCGACGCCGTGGTGGCGCGCGTGGCCGAAGCGCGCGTGCCCGAGCCACTCCGCCGTTCGCTGGTCGAATCGCGCGCGTCGCTCGAGCGCATGCTCGCGGAGCTCTCCGAGGCGGCGCGCCCGTTCGACGCGAGCCTGCCGCAGATGGTGGACTCGGCGCGCGGCAAACTGGACTTCCAGCTCGCCCGGCTC
The DNA here is from genome assembly GCA_031396225.1 of bacterium. GTDB lineage: Bacteria > Eisenbacteria > RBG-16-71-46 > RBG-16-71-46 > RBG-16-71-46 > JAIOPA01. Next base: position 2,503 of record JANNKI010000606.1, read on the forward strand.
GCCGAGGGCGTGCTCGGCAAGGCGCGCGGGAAGCTCGACCGTGACCATCCGCTCTGGCGCCGGCTCCGCTATGTGCTGTGGCCGGGCGACAAGCTTCAAGAGCGCCGCCTCGCCTCGCTCGAACCGATCGCCCGACTCGGCCCCGGCACGGTGGCCGGACTGTGCGAGCACGCCACCGAGCACGCCGCCCGCACGGCCGAGGGCGTCCACGAGCACTACCTGTTGGAGGCGTGATGGCGCTCGACGCGATGTTCATCGGCGCACACCCGGACGACGTTGAACTCACTTGCGGTGGACTCGCGGCGCGACTCGCGGCGCACGGCCACTCCGTGGGAATCGTGGACCTGACTCGCGGCGAGCTCGGCACCCGCGGCGACGTGGCGACGCGCGCGCGTGAGGCGGCCGCGGCGGCCACGATCCTGGGCGTGACCCTGCGCGTGTCGCTCGGACTCGCGGACGGTGGTCTCGACCGACGCGATCGAGCGCAGCTGCGCGCCGTTGTGGAGTGCCTGCGCGAGCACCGCCCGGCGCTCGTGGTGGCCCCGGACCGGCACGACGAGCACCCCGATCATGTCGAGGCGTCACACCTCGTGACGCGAGCGTGTCACCTCGCGGGGCTCGCGCGCCTGGATGCGGCGGGGGATCGCTTCCGCCCCCAGCGATTACTGTTCGCGCTCTACCGCTCCGCGACCGAACCGCACCTGGTGGTGGACGTGAGCGACGTATGGGAGCAGCGCGTGGCCGCGCTGCGCGCGCACGCGAGCCAGTTGGATCCCGCGGCGGGGCCCGCGACGTACCTCTCAGCCGCGGGCTTCGAGCAGTCGGTCGAGGCGCGCGCGCGCGCGTGGGGCGCGCTGGCCGGCGTGACGCACGCCGAGGGCTATCGCGTGCGAGGGCCGTGGCCGGTGCTCGACGCTCGCGCGCTGCTCGGAAGCAGGGGAGCTCGCCATGGCTGAATCCCGGAGCCGCAGGAAGCCGGCCTCCGGCCGGCGTGCGGCGGCGCCCAAGCCCCGCCGGCGGCACAAGAAGATGCGGATCGGCATCAGCTGCTACGCGCACTTCGGTGGTAGCGGCGTGGTGGCCTCGGAGCTGGGACGCGAGCTTGCGCGGCGCGGACACGAGGTGCACCTCATCGCCAGCCGGCTGCCGTTCCGACTGCGCACGTTCGAGCCCAGCATCTTCTTCCACGAGGCCACGCCCGCGCACTACCCGGTGTTCGAGGAGGCGCCCAGCAACCTGGCGCTCGCGACCAAGATGGTGGAGGTGGCCGAGAACTACACGCTCGACGTGTTGCACGTGCACTACGCCATGCCGTTCGCGACCAGCGCGTACCTGGCCAAGCAGATCATGCTTCCCCGCCAGTTGGGCGTGGTCACGACGCTGCACGGCACGGACATCACCGTGGTGGGAGCGGAGCCCTCGCTGTTCCGGATGACGCAGTTCAGCATGCAATCGAGCGACCGCCTCACGGCGGTGAGCCGTTACTTGAAGGAGCGAGCCGAGGCCACGTTCGGCGTCACCAAGCCCATCGAGGTCATCTACAACTTCGTCGACCCGAACGTGTTCGCCCCCAAGCGCGACCACCGTGTGCCGCTCGGCGGCCCCGGAACGAAAGTTCTGATGCACGCCTCCAACTTTCGTCCGGTCAAGAACATACCGCTGGTCATTCAAGTATTTGCTGAAGTTCGAAAACGGCTTCAGGCCAAGTTGATCATGGTCGGGGACGGACCGGAGAAGTCGGCGGCCGAACAGTTGGCCCGCGAATTGGACGTGCACCGGGACGTGCTGTTCCTCGGGAACCAGGACTGTATGGAGGAGATGCTCCCACTTGCCGATGTATTCCTACTGCCGAGCTCCTCGGAGAGCTTTGGCCTCGTGGCCCTGGAAGCCATGAGCGCCGAGGTTCCGGTGGTCTGCTCCAATGCGGGCGGTCTGCCCGAGGTGGTCGAACACGGGTTCACGGGTTTCCTGCACGACCCCTCGCACGTGGCCGGCTACACGGCATCGGTCCTGAAGCTGCTCACCAATGACACGCTGCGCCGCACCATGGGCCGCCGCGGCCGGCGTGTGGCGATGGAGCGGTTCGGGGCCGAGGAGATGGTGGAACGTTACGTACGCATTTACGAATCCATTCGCTGACGGCACCGCGCACGCGCAACGTGCGTCGTCGTCGTCGGACTCGATGTTGTTCCTGGTCAGGAGAGCGAGAGGCCCGATGCTGGGGAAGACGCGACGCATCGCCGTGATGGCCGAGGGCAGCTTCACGCCGCAGGACGCGAAGACCGGCATGGGCGTGATCCGCTATCGCCCGGAAGAAGTGGTGGCGGTGATCGATTCGGTGCGCGCCGGGCGCACCTGCCAGGATTGCGTGGGAGTCGGCGGCGACATCCCGGTGGTCTCCGGGCTCGAAGCGGCCGCTGCGTTCGACGCGGACACGCTGCTGTTGGGCCTGGCTCCGCAGGGCGGCACGCTGCCGGACTCGTGGCGGCGCGTCGTGGCCGAGGCGCTCATGCGTGGCTGGGACGTGCTGTCCGGGCTGCACGTGTTCCTCGCGAACGACCACGAGTTGGCCGCGCTCGCCGAGGCGAAGGGCTGCACGCTGCACGACGTGCGCCGGCCGCCGGCCGCGCGCGCAATCGCCGCGCGTCGCGCCGCGAACCTGGACGCGCTCATCGTGCTCACGGTGGGCAGCGACTGCAACGTGGGCAAGATGACCACGGCGATCGAACTGAACACGGAGCTCCAATCGCGTGGCGTGCGCTCGGCGTTCGTGGCCACGGGGCAGACGGGCATCTTCATCTCCGATCGGGGCGCGGCCGTCGATGCCGTGCCGGCGGACTTCGTCGCTGGCGTGGTGGAGAGCCTGGTGCTCGAAGCGGCCCGCGAAGCGGATGTCGTGATCGTGGAGGGCCAGGGTTCGCTGCACCACCCGGCCTACTCGGGCGTGACGCTGGCGGTCATGCATGGCGCCTGCCCCGAGGTGCTCGTGCTCTGCCATCAGGCCGGCCGAACGCACCTGAAGCTCACGGGCGCCGGGCCGGCCCCGAAGCTGAGATCACTGTCGGAGATCATCCGCGACAACGAGCGCGCCGCCGGCTGGATCCGCCCCGCGTCCGTGCTGGCGTTGTCACTCAACACCATGTTGCTCGACGACCTCGAGGCCAGGCGCGCGCTCGAGAATGCCCAGCAGTTGAGCGGGTTGCCCACCGTGGACCCGGTGCGATTCGGCGTGGACGCCGTGGCCACCGAGTTGTTGCGGCGGCTCGACGAACGCAAGCGCCGGGCCTCGAGCGGCTAGTCGAGTAGTATCCCCCGGCCGGAGGCCGGGAAGGACATTGAAGCGCATGCTGCGTCTCACCCACGAACCGCTCGAGTTGCAGACCGTGTTCGAATTCCGTATCGCGCACGGCTCTCGGCGTGCGCACCAGAACACGCTCGTGCGCCTGACCCACGATGGGGTGGAGGGGCTGGGCGAGGCGGCGCCGTCGCACTACTACGGCGAGACCTCCGAGACTGTCGCCGGCGCGCTCGCGGAGTGGGCGCCGCAATTGGGCGACGACCCGTTCGCGCTGGACGCGATCGAGCGCCGGTTGGACGGCGTGCTGCAGGGTCACCGCGCCGCGCGTGCGGCCGTCGAGATGGCGCTGCATGACTGGATCGGGAAGAAGCTCGGACTTCCCGTCTGGAAGCTGCTCGGTGTGGACCCGTCGCGAACCCCAAGGTCGTGCGTCACGCTCGGAATGGCGAGTCCCGAGGAGATGGAGCGCAAGCTCGAGACGGTCAGGGATTTCCCGCTCCTCAAGGTGAAGCTCGGCGGGCCCGGCGACGTGGAAAACCTGCGCCGCATCCGCGCGAACTACAAGGGCAAGCTGCAGGTGGATGCGAACACCGCGTGGAACGCGGCCGACGCCGTGAACGTGCTGCGCCAGATCGAGCCGCTGCAGATCGAGCTGGTGGAGCAGCCCGTGCCGCGCGGCGACCTGGACGGCCTGCGCTGGGTGCGCGAGCGGAGTCCCATCCCCGTGTTCGCGGACGAGAGCGCGCACACGCTCGCCGACATCGCCCAGCTCGCCGGCCGGGTGGACGGCGTGAACCTGAAGATCATGAAGACCGGCGGACTGCGCGAGATGCAGCGCATGATCCACGCCGCGCGCGCGCATGGCATGAAAGTCATGTTGGGCTCCATGGTGGAGTCGAGCCTGGCGCTCACCGCGGCCGCGCAGCTGGCGCCACTCGTGGACTACCTCGACCTGGACGGCCACTGGCTACTTCGAGAGGACCCCTTCGACGGAGCGCCCGGAGAGCGCGGCGAGATCCGCCTGAGCGAGCACGCGGGCCTGGGCGTGACGCCAGCACGGGCGGTGGTGCGATGAGCCGCCGCCTGCGCCTGAACGTCGCCGCCACGGTGCTTGCGGCCGCCGCGCTGC
>JANNKI010000645.1:0-3602 GCA_031396225.1 bacterium
GCGGCATCGCACTGGGGCTCGCCGCCGCGCTCAAGATGTCGGCGGGGCTGCTCGTGTTTCCGTTGGTGCTGCGGCTCCGCGCCCGCATGCTCGCGGGGTTCGTGGTGGGCGTGGCGTTCGCCGCACTCCTGCCGCTAGCGCTCTTGGGCGCGGACGTGAGTGCGGGGATCATGCGCGACTGGCACGCCAAGGTGGTCGCCCCCGCGACCGCCGGCACACTCCAGGGCTCGAGCATCATCGACCAGTCGCCGCACGCGGCGCTGCGCCGGTTGCTGGTGGCCGAGCCGGCCTACGCCGGGCGATCGGTGAACGTGCGCGCGCGGTCGTCGGAGGCATTCGCGCGCATAAGCCGCGTCGTCGCGATCGCTCTGCTCGTGGCCTACCTGCTCGTGTGGCTGCTCGCGCCGGCGCGGGGCACGCCGCGCGCGCTGCTGTTGGACCTGGCACTCGGCTGCTGCGCCATGGTGCAGGTGACGGGCTTCAACCTGAAGGCGCAGTTCGTGGTGCTGCTGCTGCCCGCGTGGCTGGCCGCCACGCTCGCGCATGAGCGTCCCGCGCGCGCCCCGCGCGCACTGTTGCTCGCAGCCGGCGCGCTGTTCCTGCTATCGCAGCCGGGGCTGGTGGGACGCGCCGCTTCCAACGAACTGCTTGCCTGGTCGTCCATGGCGGTGGGCACGCTGTTGCTTGCCGCGGCACTCGTCCTGTTGCGCTTCGCGGTGGCTACGCCGTCTCCCAGCGCTTCGCCAGCCGTCGCGCCACAAACAAGAAAAGCGCGGTGAACCCGAGCAATGCTCCCACCTGGGGCGCCAGTGCGGCGAGCGGTGCTTCGCGCCAGAAGACCTTCAAGTAGCCGTCCAACGCCCATGCGTTGAAGCCCACGAGCGAGAACTTCTGCAGCGACTCGCTCATCAGGAAGCGCGGGAACATGCTCCCGCCCAGCGCGTTCAGGCTCAGCACCACGAGGTTCGCCAGCCCCGAGAGCTGCTGGCGCGTGCGCGACATCGCGGCCAGCACCAGCCCGAACGCCGCGGCCGCCGCCGCGGTGCACACGGTGATGAGCACGAACCCCGGCAGGTGCGAGAGCAGCGGCAGCTTGAACACGAGCATGCCCCACACGAACATCACGCACACCTGCACGAACGCGAGCGAGGTGAGATAGAGCCACTTGGAGAGCAGCAGGCCGTTCATGCCGAGCCCGGTGGTGAGCACGCGCTCGAGCGTGCCCGACTCGGTCTCCTCGATCAGCGCGCCGCCGCCACCCGCCGCGGCGAACATGATGAACATGACCGCGATGCCGGCCGCGTAGAAAGCGATCATCGGGCTCTCGCGCTTCTTGCCGAGCACGGCCCGATCCTCGAATCCCAACGGCATCATCTCCTCCACCGCGCTGCCGGGGCCCAGGTCCAACGCGCCGCCCCCGCTCGCCGACACCCGCAGGGCCGCGCGCTGGAGGAGTCCGCCCAGGAGCCGTCCCGCCACCGGGTCACCGGGGTCGGTGAGCAGCAGCGCCTTCACGGTCTCGCCGCCGCGGAAGCTCATGATGGAGTGCTCGATGCCGGCGGGCAGCACCAGCGCCACCGACACGTCGCCGCGCTTCACCCACTCCTCGGCGATCGCACGGGTGAAGGGTTCGCCCGGCTTGCCCGGCGCACGGCTGCCCGCCGGCAGCGCGGCGATCACGCGCAGGCTGGAGTCGGCCTCAAGCGCCTGCACCAGCGCGCGACTCCGGTCGCTGCCGGATTCGTCCACCACCACCACACGCAGTCGGCTCGTGCCGGTCACCCGGCTACCGCCGCCACGGCCCCCGCCGAAGATGATGGCGAAGATCGAGAAGAACACCAGCGGCACCACGAACGACAACATCAGCGCCGCCCGGTCACGGGCGAGCTCCGCCCACGCGTTTCGCACCAGCAGCCAGATCATTCGCGCAGCTCCTTCCCGGTGAGTTGGAGGAACACGGCCTGGAGCGTGGCGCTTCGCACCTCGAGGTCGCGCACGCCCAACCCTGCCTCGCGCACGCGCGCGAGCAGCCCGGGCAGCTCCTGTCCCACGTCGTGGATCGTGGCGGTGAGCACGGCGGCATCGCCGTCCTGGCGAAATCCCGGGGGCGCCACGGTCGCCGCGCGATCGAGCCGCATGCGTACGAGGCTGCCGCCGAGCCCAGCCTGTTCCACCAGCTCGGCCAGCGTGCCCGCGGCGATCGCCTTGCCGTGGTCCACCACGACGATGCGTTCGCAGCGCGCCTCGGCCTCTTCCAGGTAGTGCGTGGTGAGCAGCAGCGACGCGCCGTCCGCACGGAGTGCGGACAACATGTCATAGATCTTCTCGCGGCTCTGCGGGTCCACGCCCACGGTGGGCTCGTCCAACAACACCAGCTTGGGCTCGTGCAGCACGCCGCACGCCAGGTTCAACCGGCGTTTCATCCCGCCCGAGAACGTCTTCACCTCGGAGCCGGCGCGCTCGACCAATCCGGTCCATTCGAGCGCCCACGCCGTGCGCTCGCGCAGGTGCTTGCCTTCGAGGCCGTTCATGCGGCCGAACGTCTCGAGGTTCTCGCGGGCGGTCAGGAGCGGGTAGAGCGCGTTCTCCTGCGGCACCACGCCCAGGTCCTTGCGCACCATGCCGGGCGCGAGCTCACGCCCGAACATCGCCACCGTGCCGCCGTCCAACCGCACGCGCCCCGAGATCGCGCGGATGAGCGTGGTCTTGCCGGCGCCGTTGGGCCCCAACAGCCCGAGCAGTTCGCCCGCGCGCAGCTCGAACGACAGCCCGTCCAGCGCGCGCGTGGCGCCGAAGCTCTTGCGTGCCTCGCGGATCTGCAGGACCGACATGGGGGGGTCTCCTGTTCCCGCCGCGCTGGCGGGCCGGGGTGGTGGCCAGCGCACGAAGCATCCCGTGGCAACGAGTTACGACGAAGGCCATCCGGGCGAACGGTCGCCAGGACACGATGGACGGTACACCGTCGCGGCGATCCGACGAGAATCGCTTGTCGAACCCCCCCGCGCGCCCCTACCTTTCCGCTGCGGACTGGCCCCGCGGCGTACGCCGCGAGTCCCTGGCTACATCGATCCACACGGAGGTGGTCCCATGCATCTCAAGGCTACGCTCGCCGCGGTCCTGCTGGCGGCGACGCTGTTGGCACCCGTCCCACAGGCAAGCGCCGCGGACAAGAAGACCTGGCAGTTCTCCTTGCTCGGTGGCTTGGCGCAGTACTCAGATCGTCTGCGCTATCCCGCGGACTCGCTCGACGACGCCCCGATCTTCGGCGCAAGGCTCGGCCGCATGCTCGGCAGTCACATCATGCTCGAGGGCGCGGGCAGCTACGGCATGACGCAGGAGGTGCGCGCCGATGGCACGATTGGCGCCGACGTCACGGTGATGAACGTGTCCGCCTCGCTGCTGGCGCAGCTCTCGCCGGACACGAAGCTCGGCCACCTCTATCTGGGGGCCGGCGGCGGCTACAATCGCTACAACTCCGACGCGGCCAGCGAGGACGTACACCACGGCACGTTCGAGGCGGCGGCTGGCTGGATGGTGCCCTTCGGTGACGCGGTCGCGCTGCGCCTCGAGGCACGCAACATCCTGAACCTCCCGTATCCCCG
>JANNKI010000006.1:0-2068 GCA_031396225.1 bacterium
ACTACCGGGACGGCCACGATGATGCCGGCCCGCATCAGGTCGGCCCCCACCAGCACGCGCTGCAGGTTGCGACGGTCCACCCACGCGCCCGCGAATGGCGCGAACAACAACACCGGCGCCAGCATGACGTTCGCCAGCAGCGACAGCAGCAATGACGATCGCGCATCGCTAAACGCGTGCGTGTGCTCGGCGAGCAATCCGATCAGCGCCAGGTAGGTGAGGCGTTCGCCCACCAGCGAGACCAGTTGGCCCCACCACAATGCCGAGAAGTTCCGCTGCCGGAACAGCGGCGGGTTGGTGGGGGACCGCGTCATCGACTCCTCGCGCATGGACGAGGGTTCCGGCGGCTGGGACACGCTCCTCCAACGCGACCTACTGCGAGGTCGCCCTGCGTGTGGCGACGGTTTTCGGGACCAGCAGGTGCAGGCCGCCGGCTGAGGCGCCGACCAGCAGCTGCTCCGGTGCCGCGGGGTCGAGGCCCAACGTCAACACACGGTCGGACGCCAGGCCGTCGGTGGGCATCCGATCCCACTTCACACCACCGTCGACGCTGCGGAAGATGCCGCCCCAATTGAAATCGCACGCATAGATCGTGCGTCCGTCCGGATGCACGGCGATCCCGGCGATGTCGGAATGCGGAATCCCGCCGGTCACTCGCCGCCAGCTGGCACCCTGGTCGCCGGAGCGGAACAGCCCGCCCGAGGTCGTGGCGAACAGGACACTGTCATCCGAGGGCGTGAAAGCGAGCGTGTGCGGCATCACGTTGCGCAACGCGGACGATACCCGCCTCCAGATTTCGCCGCCGTCTCTGCTCCGGTAGAATCCGAACCGCGTCGCGGCGACTATCAGATTGGGGTCATCGTGGGACACCGCCAGGCCGGAGACCTTGGCGACCCTTCCGAGCACGGGCTGTGTCCAGGTGCGGCCCCCGTCCGGACTGCGGATCAGCCCATTCGACGTCGCGGCGAGCAGCTGACCGGGCGGCAGGACGATCAGCTCGGTCACGCGCGGGTGCACCTCACCGCTGTCGAGAACCGTGGGGAGGGGAGTCCAAAGGGTCGCCTCCGGCGCGCGCGCAAAGATCCCTTTGTCGGTCCCGGCGAGGATTGTATCGCCCAGGAGGGCCAGCGACAGCACCTGGCGCCCCTCCAAACCCTTTCCCAACAAAGTCCATGGTTCGCCCACGCCCGACGAAACGAACACGCCGCCGTCTCGAGGCGCGCCCCACTCCGCGACGAGCAGCCGCCTTCCCGGAGTGTCAAACAACAGCCTGGAGACGAACCGCTCCGCGAAACCTGTGTTGCTGGCGATCCAGGTCTGCCCGCGATCCGAACTGCGGAGGACACCTGAGCCTTCTGTGCCGAGGACGATGGTGCCGTCGGGCTGCACGACCAACGCGTTGACGACCAGGTCATTGGGGGTCACCAGCCGCCACGTGATGCCACTGTCTTCGCTGATCCAGAGACCTTCCGTCGTACCCGCCAGCAACATGTTCGCATCGTCGCCGCTCTGGGAGAACGCGCGCGTGCGTCGGCTCGAATAGGGGATCCCACGCAGCTTCAGCCCCTCCGTGGCGCCGTCGGTCGAGCGGTAGATGCCGCTGCACGCGGTGGCGTAGATGGTCTGCGGATGCCAGCGGTCAATGGTCAGTGTCATCACGTCCGAGTCGTCGATCATGCCGTTTTGCACGGGCGCCCATGCGCCACCGCCGTCGAGCGTCTTCCAGCCCAGGTGCCACGTACCGGCATAGATGATCTGCGGATTGGTTGGGTCAAAGGCCAATGACCCGATGTTACGCAGATCGGGATGCTTTTCGGGCGTGATTCGCGTCCAGCGCTTACCGCTGTCACGCGACAGGAACACGCCGCTGAGTGTCCCCGCGGCGATCACCCGCCGGTCCGAAGGCGCCACGGCAAGCGCCCGGACCGACTCACCGTCGACGCCCCTCAGCACCGCGAAGGTCTGTCCGCCGTCGGTGCTGCGGGCGACACCCCCCCCAGTGCCATTGAGCTCCCAATAGCCGACGAACACCACTCCTCGCCCGTCCACAACGATCTCGTCCAGACTG
>JANNKI010000121.1:0-9315 GCA_031396225.1 bacterium
TCGAGCGCGAGCCCGACTGGAACGCGCTGCCGGCGGCGGTGCCGCCGCGATTGCTCGACGTGATTCGGCGCTGTCTGACCAAGGACGTCGAGCAGCGCCCGCGCGACATCGGCGACCTGCGTCGCGAACTGGGCGCGCTGATTCTCGACGGCTCGTCCTCTTCCGGCAGCCGCGCGGCACCCGCCGCGGCGACGCCGTCGCTGGCGGTGCTCTACTTCGAGAACCTGTCGAGCGGCGCCGAGAACGACTACTTCTGCTCCGGGATCACCGAGGACATCCTCACCGACCTGTCCAAGCTGAAAGGTCTGCGGGTGGCTTCACGCAACGCCGTGGCCCGCTACCGCGGCAGTGCGGTGGACATCGCGAAGGTGGCCGGCGATCTGGGCGTGGGCGCGGTGCTCGAGGGCAGCTTGCGCCGCGCCGGCGACCGCGTGCGCATCACGGCGCAGCTCCTCAAGTCCGATGGGTTCCACCTGTGGGCCGAGCGCTACGACCGCAAGCTCGACGACGTGTTCGCGGTGCAGGACGAAATCGCCGCCTCCATCGCGGGCGCGCTCCGGGTGGCGCTCACGCCGGCCGAGAGCGAAGCACTCGGTCGCGAACGCCCCGCCGACGTGCGCGCCTACGACCTCTACCTGAAAGGTCGCGAACAATACGAGCTGCGCACGGTGCTCTCGTTCCGCGAGGCGATACGGCTGTTCGAGAAGGCGATCGAGGTGGAGCCCGACTATGCGCTCGCCTGGGCGGGCATCGGCGATGCGTGCGGCCAGTTGCTCCAGTGGGGCGTGGGCGGGGACCCAGCGCCCGTGGTTCGACGTGGTCTCGACGCGGCCCGACACGCGATCGAGCTCGATCGGCGGCTCGCCGTGGCACACAAGGCGGAAGCACTCGTGTTGCGCTTCTCGGGCGACCTGGCGGGCTCCGAAGCGGCACTGCGGCGGGCGATCGAGGCGGACCCAAGGTTCACGCCCGCGCTGGGCAACCTGGCGGTGGAGCTTTTCTGCAGGGGCAACCTGGCTGGGACCGAGCGACTTCACCGGCGTTCGCTGGAGATCGACCCGCAGGACGCGTTCACGTCCATCTGGGTGGCGCACCTGGCCGGCATCACCGGACGCTGGGTAGAGATGGACCGTCTGGTGGCGCGCATCCGAAAGTTGTCCGACGACCAGTTCTATATCACCCAGCACCACCTGATGCGTGCCTCAGGGGCGTTGTTGCGGGGCCATCCGGACGAGCTGGCCGCCATCATCGAAGGCGCGCGCGCGGACGGCGCAGAGGCCGGCAACGTAGGGGTCCTCGAGGCCTACGTCGCCGGCCGGAGCGGACAACCCGAGCGGGCGCGCATCCTCCTCGAGCAACATTCGAGCTCATCGGCACTGGGACTCGGCGGACTTTCGTTCGCCGCCCGCACGGCGCTGATCCTGGGCGACGTGGAGCAGGCGGTGAGCCTGTTCCGCCGGCCACTGATCGCCCACCTGGCCCCGATCGTCGCCCGGCTGGATGTCGGGCTGCACGGTGTGTTGGACCACGAAGCCTTCGCGCCGCGCGTCTCCCCGCTCACGCTGGTGTGGCCGCTCGAGGCGCCCATGATCGATGCCGCCCGGCACCGGATGTTCCGCGAGGTGCGCATCGAGTCCGCGACGCCCGACGTGAGCGACGTGCTGAGGGGGATCTAGCGCACCCGGCAACCGCGTGGGAGCGCCGCGACCCCGCGTTGTTGACCGTTGCAGCGCAATGCCAACGCCCCGGTTGACCCCTGCCGCCGGCACGCTATCCTGAGCGGTCCAAACTCTGACCCAGGCCCCACCCGCACGCCTCCCGGCGCCTCGCCGGCGCGGGCGCGATCCTCGCGCCGCGGCATGGCAGCGGGCCCGTGCGCCGCCCCGATACGGCGGCAGGACCAAGGACGCCATGAGCATCGCCAAGCCGGACCCTTCGTCCCTCAACGATCGCCGCGAATCCGAGCGGTTCCAGCTCAACATGCTGCTGGGCTTCAAGCGCCAGCTCCCGGACAGCGACCCGGTCGAGACGCGCGAATGGCTCGAGGCGCTGGACGGCGTGGTCGAATCCCAGGGCCGCGAGCGCGCCGACTTCCTGCTGCGCAGGATCCTCAAGCGCGCCCGCCAGCTACACGTGGGCCTGCCGGGCCTGGTGCAATCGCGCTACATCAACACCATCTCGCCCGAGCAGGAGCCACCGTTCCCCGGCGACGAGGAGATGGAGAAACGCATCCGGCGCATCATCCGCTGGAACGCTGCAGCCATGGTGGTACGTGCGAACGCGAAGTTCTCAGGGCTAGGCGGTCACTTGTCCACGTACGCCTCGGCGGCGAGCCTCTATGAAGTGGGCTTCAACCACTTTTTCCGCGGCAAGGACGACGGCGGTTCCGGCGACCAGGTGTTCTTCCAGGGCCACGCGGCGCCGGGCATCTACTCGCGCGCGTTCCTCGAGGGCCGGTTGAGTGAGAGTCAGCTCGAGCACTTCCGTCGCGAGGTGAAGCCGGGCATGGGGCTCTCGAGTTACCCGCACCCGCGCTTGATGCCCGATTTCTGGGAGTTCCCCACGGTGAGCATGGGCCTGGGGCCCATGAACGCCATCTACCAGGCGCGCTTCAACCGCTACCTCGCCGCACGCGGCCTGGCCGACACGACGAACTCGCGTGTGTGGGCGTTCCTGGGCGACGGCGAGATGGACGAGCCCGAGGCGACCGGCGCGCTCACGCTGGCGTCGCGCGAGGGGCTCGACAACCTCACGTTCGTCATCAACTGCAACCTGCAGCGCCTGGACGGCCCGGTGCGCGGCAACGGCAAGATCATCCAGGAGCTGGAGGCGATCTTCACCGGCGCCGGCTGGAACGTGATCAAGGTGGTCTGGGCGCGTGAGTGGGACGCGCTACTGGCGCGAGACATTGACGGCGTGCTGGTGGAGCGCATGAACGAGACCGTGGACGGCGACTGGCAGAAGTACGTGGTCGAGTCGGGCACCTATATCCGCGAGCACTTCTTCGGCGCCGAGCCGCGCCTGCTGCAGATGGCCGAGAGTCTGTCCGACGACCAGATCAAGCGCCTTCGCCGGGGCGGACACGACTACAACAAGGTGTACGCCGCCTACGCAGCCGCGGTGGCGCACAAGGGCCGGCCCACAGTGATCCTGGCGAAGACGGTGAAGGGCTGGACGCTCGGAGTGGGCGCCGAAGCGCGCAACATGACGCACCAGAAGAAGAAGCTCGACCTGGAGGAGCTCAAGAAGTTCCGCGACACGCTCGAGCTGCCGATCGCCGACAAGAAGATCCCTGACGCCCCATTCTTCCACCCCGGGCCCGACAGCCCCGAGGTGCGCTACCTGCTCGAGCGCCGCCAGGCGCTGGGCGGCTGCATACCCAAGCGCGTCGTGCGCGTGAAGCCCATGCCGCCCGCGGCGCCCAAGACGTTCGTGGAGTTCGACGGCGGCACGGGCGAGAACCAGGCGGTGTCCACCACCATGGTATTCGGCAAGCTCGCGCGAAACCTGCTGCGCGACCCGAACTACGGCAAGCGCGTGGTGCCCATCATCCCCGACGAGGCGCGCACGTTCGGCATGGAAGTGCTGTTCCGCGAGGTCGGCATCTACCAGCCGTTCGGCCAGCGCTACGAGCCGGTGGATTCGAAGCTGGTGCTGTCCTACACGGAGAAGCCGGACGGCCAGTTGCTCGAGGAGGGCATCACCGAGGCCGGCTCCGTCGCGTCATTCACCGCCGCCGGCACCGCGTACGCCACGCATGGCACCACCATGATCCCGTTCTACATCTTCTATTCCATGTTCGGCTTCCAGCGCACCATGGACCAGATCTGGGCGTTCGGTGACGCGCGAGGTCGCGGATTCCTGCTGGGCGCCACCGCCGGCCGCACCACGCTGAACGGCGAGGGCCTGCAGCACGAGGACGGCCACAGTCACCTGCTCGCGAGCGCGGTGCCGAACTGCATCGCATACGATCCAGCGTTCGCCTACGAGGTCGCCGCACTGGTGAAGCACGGGCTCTATCGCATGTACGAAAAGGGCGAGGACGTCTTCTTCTACCTCTCGCTCTACAACCAGGACTACTCCATGCCGCCCAAGCCCGAGGGCGTGGACGAGGGCCTGCTGAAGGGCCTTTACCGCTACCGCCGCTCCGACGCCAGGCACAAGCTCCGGGCGCAGCTCTTCGGCAGCGGTCCGCTCATCCTCCAGAGCCTGCGGGCGCAGGAGATGCTGGCCGAGAAGTGGGACGTGGCGGCCGACGTGTGGAGCATGACCAGCGCGCAGCAGTTGCGAAACGATGCGCTGTCGGTGGATCGCTGGAATCGCCTGCATCCCACGGACAAGCCGCGCGTGCCGTACGTGGCGCAGGCCCTCGAGGGCACCGAGGGCCCGGTGGTGGTGACGAGCGACTGGGTGAAGTCGGTGAACGACATGCCTGCGCGCTGGATCACCAACCGTTTCGTGGCGCTCGGCACGGACGGCTTCGGGCGGAGCGACACGCGCGAGGCCCTGCGTCGGCATTTCGAGATCGACGCCGAGCACGTCGTCGTGGCCACGCTGCACGCGCTCATGCTCGACGGCAGGGTGAAGCCCGAGGTCGTGGCGCAGGCCATCGCCGAGTACCAGCTGGACGCCGGCTCAATCGAACCGCGCGAGGCCTGAGGCGGCCGGCACTCCGTCGGGGCTGTCTCCGGCGGGCCGGCCGATAACGGCGCCATGAGCCTCCCGACCTGGTTGTGGATGCCGCTCCTGTTGCTGGCGCTGCTGCCGTCCGTTCACACGGCCTACGCCGCGTGGGTCAGGCGTCGCTTCCCGGCCACGGGCGAGAGCATGGCGCACGGCGGCGCGCGCCTGCACTTCACGCGACAGGGCGTTGGCCCGCCGGTGGTGCTGGTGCACGGCGCCAACGGCACGTGGCGCGACTTCCCGCCCGAGTTGATCAGCGACCTCGCGCGCGATCACACCGTGCTGGCGCTGGACCGGCCCGGGCACGGCTGGAGCGAGGCACCCGAGGGCCCGCTCGGCCTCGCAGAGAATGCGGCCGCGTTGCTTGCGTTGATGCGACTCCAGGGATTCACGCGGGCAACGCTGGTGGGGCATTCCTACGGCGCGGCTGTGGCACTGCGCGTGGCGCTCGAGGCGCCGGAGCTGGTGAGCCACGTGGTGGCCGTCGCGCCGTGCACGGTGATCGACCGACGGAACGCGCGCTACGCCACTGCACCGTGGGTGGGCGACTCGCCCGGACGCGTGCTGTTCCAGTTCATCTCGCTCCCGCTCCTGCCGCTCGGCCTGCCGCTCCGCGCGCAGGCCTGGCACCCGGAGCGTCCGCCGCGCGGTTGGAGCGCGTCACGCGCGTTCGCCTACGTGCCTTCGCAGATGCACGCGAGTGCCCGCAACTTCCGCACGCTCCACGCCGACATGGCCTGGCTCGAGGCCCACCTGCCGCAACTCCAGCCGAGACTCACCGTGCTGGCGGGCGCGCTCGATCGGGTCACACCCCCCACGCGGCACGTGCACTGGTTGCGCGGCGCGGTGCCCAACGCGCGTATCGAGGAGCTGCCCCAGATGGGGCACTGGCTGGTGCGGCTCGTTCCCGGGGTGGTCACCGCCGCGGTGCGGTCACACCTCGGGGCTCAGTCCGACGTCCTCCCTGGCCGATAGACCCCGGAGTCCCCACCCGGGAGGTGGTTGTGCACGAGATGGTCGTGTTCTTCATCGTGTTCGACGTGATCATCACGGCCTGCGTGGTGATGTTCATCATCAAGCGTCGCCAGGCGTCGAGTGGAGTCGCGTCGGAGAAGGCCCCGGGCGTGTTCAGCATGGCGGGTTTCCGGGTGCTCGCGGCATTCGCGAAGGACAAGCACGAACACATCGGCAACTACGTGCAGTCCAACTGGAGCGGCATCCCCGACCAGTTGCCTGGCGTGCTCACGTCGCTGCTGGACGGGCTCGAGCGTGACGCGCAGGCCAAGAGCCTTCCCGTCGACCGCGACGCACTCAAGGTCATGCTGGCCACGTCGCTCCGCTCGCACAAGATCGGCCGCGGCAACGACGTGCGCGACGCGCTGGAAAGAGAGGCCTGAGGGAGCGCCGCCGCCTACCGTTCCAGCATACCCTCCAGCCGCGCCTTCATCGCCGGCCATTCGTCGTCCACGCAGCTGAACCACACCGAGTCGCGGATCGTTCCATCCTCGTTGAACATCCACTTGCGGAACGTCCCCTCCTCGACGAGTCCCAGACGGCGCATGGCGGCCTGCGACTTGAGGTTGGTGAGGCTGGTCTTGAACTCCACGCGCATGCAGCCCCAGGTCTCGAACGCGTGCCGTAGCATCAAGTACTTGGCCTCGGTGTTGACGACCGTGCGCTGGAACTCGGTGCCGAGCCACGTCCAGCCGATCTCCACGCGCCGATGCTCGCGCACGATGCTGCCGAAGCGCGTCGAGCCCGCCACGCGACCGCTCTCGCGATGCAGCGTCGCGAACGGCAGCGAGCTCCCGGCGTCGCGCTCCGCGGTCGCCTTCTCCAGGTAGCGACGCAGTTCGCCGTCGTCGCGCACGCGGGCCGACGTGAACCGCCAGAGCGCGGGCTCCAGGCCGACCGCGCGCAGGCCTTCCCAGTGGCGGTCCAGGTCGAGCGGCTCGAGCCGCACGAAGCGGCCCTCCAGCGTCACCGGACGGATGTCCATGTCCGCATGGAACACGTGGCGCGCGCGCGCGTCAACGGATGACGCGTTGCGGGCTCATGGCCGGCGGTCCCGCTCCGGCAGCGCGTCACGGAGGCGCTCGTCGTCCTTCCAGCCCGGCCGCGGTGGCGAGTGTCCCACGGCAGGCGCGTAGGGCGACGCCTCCACGCGCTGCATGCGCGGCAGGTAGCGCGGGCAGTTCGGGAACACCTGCTGCACCTCGAGCCGCACGACCTGTTGCGCGCCCTCCCACGTGCCGAGGAGCTCGTCCAAGGAGGACACGCGCGTGGTGCCGTTCACGCGCAACCGCGACGGCTTGTCCCAGTCGATGAACAGCAGCCCGGCGCGCGCGTTCGCGAGCAGGTTGCCGAGCGAGCGGAATTGCCCGTTGCCGTCGTAGTCGGGCCACGCAAGTTGCGTGGGCGAGAGCACGCGCACGAACCCGGGCCGGCCGCCCTTGAACGAACAGTCGGGCTGGCCGTCGGGGCCGGCGGTGGCGAGGAAGAACATGTCCGCGCGCTCGATCAGTTGGCGGTGCGCTTCTCCGAGCGCGCGCGTGTAGGTCACCTGGTCGAGGCGGTCGGCGATTCGGCGTGAGTCGAACGCGTCCTGGAGCGTGCGCTGGCCGTCGTGGTACCGGGCGATGGTCATGGGAGATACTCCGCGGTGGCTCTGGCGTGGAGCCTCACGCCAGGGGCGCACGTGGTCAATGGCCGTTCCTGCCCATCGCGAGCCGTGCGCACGAACCCCGCTCGCGTGCGAAGTCGCTCCGGTCGCGGTTATGCTCATCCATCCGATGCCGCTGCGGCGTCAGGCCACCCCTCGAGAGGACCCCGCGACATGGACCGGCCACGCACGCGAACATACCCCACGGGCACGGAACGCGGCGGGCGCGTACATCCGGTCCGTGCGCAGCACCTGGCGGTGCTGGCGGTGGTCCTGCTGCTCGCCGCGTGCTCGCCCGAGCGCTCCACGGTGGTGGCGCTCGCCCCGCCCGTGGCTCCCGGCTCGCATGCGACCGATCCCTCCATCGTGGTGGACCCTGCGGGGAGGGCCGTGCTGCTTGCCTGGCTGGCGGGTGACAGCACCGGCTGGCGCGTCTGGTTCGCGAACTCGGCGGATCGAGGTGCCACGTGGTCTTCGCCGATCGCGGTGAGCCCGCCCGGAGAACTCCTCGAGCCGCAGGGAGAGGCCACGCCCCGGCTCGTCTGCGACTCCAGGGGCCGCGTGGCGATCATGTGGGCCACCGCCACCGAACTCCCCGGGCAGCCACGAGTGGCGAGCGAACTGCGGATCGTGCGCTCGCTCGACGGCGGCCGCAACTGGGGCGCGCCGGTCACGCTGCACGAGGGCGGTGAGGCGACGCCCCGCACCCACCGCTTCCACGACCTCGCCTCGTCGGACGACGGCCGGCTCGTGGCCGCCTGGCTGGTGAGCGGCCCGCGGCGCGAAGGCCACGCGCAGGACGGTGTGGACAGCGCGGACGCGTCCATTCACATGGCTTCATCCGGCGACTTCGGCGAGCACTGGGGCCCCGACTCGCCGCAATGGTCGTGGGTCTGCCCGTGCTGTCGCGTGGGCGTGGGCATCGACCTCACTGGCGGAGTGATCGCCGCGTATCGCCGACATGCTCCCGGGCACGTGCGCGACGTCATGCTGGCCCGGCCCGGCGGCCCGCCCGTCCGCCTGTTCGACGATGGCTGGTCCACCGAGGAATGTCCGCGCTCGGGCCCCGGTTTCAAGGTGGCGCGCGACGGCACGCTTCGCGTGGCCTGGTTCACCGGCGGCCCTGGCCGCAACGGCGTGTGGTTCCGCCAGGGCCTGCCCGAACGGTTCGACTCCACGCTCACGCCGACTCCCGTGCTGGTGGACGAGCGGCTCGCCACCGTGCACGCGTCGGTCGGCGACGCAGGCATGAGCGGAACGCTCATCGCATTCGACGCGGACTCCTCGGGCGCGGGGCGCCTCTCGCTCGTGCGCGTGGAAGCGTCTGGCCAGCGCATCGTCGAGCGACTCTCACCCGCCGGCGTGAGCGACGTGGTGCGGCCGCAGGTGGCGGCGTCCAACACGAAGCGAACCGCGTACGTGGCGTGGACCGAGCGCGTGGGCGACGAGCGGCGGATGAAGCTGCTGCGCTGGAACGTGGGGCGCTGCGGCCGCGCCAGCGACTCCGACCCTGTGCTTACTCCTACGGTTGTGCGGCGAAGATTGTGGGTGAGGCCGCGGAGGGCGCTGCCCGCCGGGGCCTGACTGCGTTTCAATAGGCCAACTTGAGCTGGTGCCTCCTCTCGTTGGCGATCGGGGCGGTGCGGACCTCGCCGCGGTAGTAGCGCTGCCACACCGGCGGCAGTCCCACCCGGTCGGGGAACCGCCGCCGGGAGAGCAGCTCGGGGATCGAGAGGGGTCGCTCGAGGATCACCGACTGGTGCCGCTTGGAGAACGCGATGGTCTCGCGCTTGTGGTTGGCGCTGTTGTGGCGCAGCTGCAGGTCGGGCCGGCCGAGCCGGGCGGCGTGACGACCGACGGTGGTGGGCGAGCACTTCGCCTCGCGGGCGATCTGGCGGTAGCCCGAGCAGGTCAACAGCCGGTAAGCGGTGGGCCGCAGGACATCGGGGCGCTTCAACCAGTAGGTGGGA
>JANNKI010000133.1:0-10118 GCA_031396225.1 bacterium
ACGGTACCGTGCTAAGCTGCCATGAAAGAGGCACGTCCGGGGAGCCGCCGCCAGCGCCGCATCGCGGCCAGACTTCCAATCCGCGAACGTGGACGGCGCCGCGACTTCTGGCGCGATCCAGGCACGCTCGTCCGACGGGTAGCGCCCACTCCAGAACAGCGTCGAGACCTGCGCCATCATGCCGAGGTTCGGGGTGTTGAACTCGGGCGCGTCGCCGTAGTGATTCACTCGGCCACCGGTGGGTTCGCCCACGAACGTGACGCGGGTCTGGTTCTCGAGGAACACCGCCGCGTTCATGGCCGCCGAGAACGTGCCGCGGTCCACGAGCGCGAACAGCGCGCCCTCGCGATCCAGCCACGGCCGCTGCACGAGGCCACGTACGAGCGCGTCCAACGCCCCGTTATTCCCACCATGGTTCTGCCGCAGGTCGATCACCAGCGCCCGGGGCCTCAAGCTGTCGGCCGCGGCGAACAGTCGCCGATAGAACTCGAAATAGAGGACGTCGTTCGAGGCCATGTCGACGCGGCGCATGCGTAGGTAGAGCACGCGCGCGTCCGGCAGGTACTCGAACCACCACGCGTCTTCGGGCCGCCGATCGCAGCGCGGAGGGCCGTTCGCGCCGAAGCGGCGGGCCGAGGTCCAGCCCTCCGGAAGCCGCGGCTCGCTCTCGAGGAACGCGTGCGGGAACCCGGGCGGTGGAGCACCTCCGGCGACCATCACGCGCTCGGGTTTGCTGCCCGGCCGCTCGATCTCGAGCGAGATGCTGCCGCGCTCGGTCGCCAGGCCCAGCGCATGCCACACCGCCGGCATCATGAGGAACAGCGAGGCACGATCGAGACGCGTGTAGCGGTTGTCTCCGCTGGTCATGGAGAGCACGCGCTCGAGCGCCTGCTCGGCGGGCACTCCGCCGAGACTCACGACCCGCGCCCCGGCCAGCCCGGCGGCCTTTCCGGCCGCGGCGGCCACGTAGAGCCCGTCCTCGAACGCTCGCAACCAGAGCGGCACCGCGGAGTCGAATCCGAGCGGCGGGAGCGTGCCGATGAGCATGGTGTGGCCGTCGCCGAGCAGCGCCACCATGCGCATGCACTCGACCACCAGTCCGGCGTCTTCGGTTCGCGGAATGCGCTCCACTATCGCCGCGGCGGCTGAGTCGACCGCGGCGCGCGAGGCGAACGCAAACGGCCGTGGGTGCGTCGTGGTGATGCGCTCGACCACGAAGTGGAGGTCCCCGCGCCAGCGGCGCACGCGGGCGGTGTCGGCGAGCGACTCGCCGCGAGCCGTGAGTGGCCACAGCGGGGCGGCGAGCAGCACGAGCAGCATTGCCAGGGCACCAGGCGGCCGGAACATGCTTCCTCCCGAGTACGAGTGTGAATCCTGTCGCTCGCTCGACGGACGGCAGGGGCAGCGCGTTCGCCGCCCAGCGACCGGCGCGGGGGAGAGCCCGCCCAGCGCCGCCTCAGCGCGGCACGACGATGTCGCTGTCCTTGGCGGCTCATGCGTTCGAGGAAGCGCTGGGAGTGCCAGTGGACGTTGACCTGGTCGAACCAGAAGTCGTCGGCGCCGAACGGCAGATAGGCGAAGTCCCCTTACGCCGTGGGCACCGCCGCCGGGTACGTGAGGATCTTGAGCGCGGGGCCGTCCAGCTTGCCACCCGGGGCGAACAGCGAGAGCGTGCACGGCAGCGCGGCGACGATTCCGGGGGGCAGTCGTCGAAGACGAAGGACCGCAGGGGACACTGCGTGGACTCCTCCCGATCCGGGTTCGCCCGACTTCCGGAAGCCAGCCCCGGCTCAAGGCTGCGACAAGTCAATAACCCGATTCCGGCGGCCCGGCGCTCGCCGCACGACCATTCGGGTCAGCACGCTGTCAATCCGGGTCCGGATCCAGCCCCGAGCCCAGATGGAGCCTTGTGCGGGCGGGCTTCTGGCGGGACTATCTCCGCGCAGTGCTCCCTGCGGTCGGCGGGCCAAGCCCGCCTGGAGGTGCGCGATCATGATTCCACTCAACCGGCTCGCCCAATCGGCGGCCGTGCTGGCCCTGGCCCTTGGCGTTTCGTGGCCATCTGCGGCTGGCGCTGATTCCGAGGGGCGCGGCAAGCATGCTCGTGGCCACTCGTCCGAAGCCCGCGGCGGTTCATCCAACAAGGGCGAGTACTCCCGGAGCGAGCGAAGCCGATCGTCCGGCGAACGCGGATACACTCAGCGCAGGAATGAACACGCGCCCGCGGACCGGCGCGGCTCCGGCTCGCGTGAGCGTGCCGCGTGGCGTGACCCGAGCTCGCGTGGCTCCGGCTCGCGTGACCAGGGAGCGTGGCGTAACCCGGGATCGCGTGGTTCCGGCTCGCGTGATCAGGGAGCGTGGCGTGACCGCGGGGTGCAGCGTGACCGCGTAGCACAGCGTGACCGCAGCGTGCGGCGTGACCCGGTGTCCCGTGGCCACGACTCGCGCGAGCGCGTCGTGTGGCGTGACCAGGGATCGCGACGCTCCGGCTCGCGCGATCTCGCGAACCGGCATGGCTCGAGTTCGCGTGGAGAAGTGCGCTACAAGGCGCCCCGGTCGGACTACAGAGCCGACACACGCTGGCGCGACTCGGGCAGGCGGAGCGAATCGCCCTCGTATCGCTCGCAGTCCGACTCATGGTATGGAGGGTCGAGCTATTCCGACCACCACTCGCGCGACTACTACACCGGGTCGTTCCACCGTCCCCGGTATCACTACCGGAGCGGATTCTCGCTCGGCTTCGTGATCGGCTCGGTGCCGTCGTACGGTTACGAGTACTTCGATCCTTACTGCGACATGGGATTCAGCAACCTCGACGTCTACTACGACCACTGCGACCATCACAGTCACCCGGACGTGATCTTGATCGTGGACAGCCGATACGATTATCCGATCGCGACCTGTGCCTACCGTGGCGGGGACTGGGTGGTCGACGACTGCTACTGAGCAGAAAACCAGCATCGGCGCGCTCGCCCGCGCCGCGAACTCGACGCCGCCGGTGAGTCACCCACTCCCGGCGGCGTTGCGTTGGCCTCAGTCGTCGTCCTTGCGGCCCTCGGCCGCCATCCGCGCGGTGAAGGCGCCGCGCACCAGGGGCGGGAGCGGCGCCAGGGGCCCCCGTGCGTTGAACCACAGGATCTCGTTGACCTCGTCCGGCGGCACGACGTCGGCGACCCGCCAGTTCATCTTATCGCTGCGCTCCTGCCCATAGGCGCCGGCCATGTTCATTTCCTTCAAGTCCACTCGCGCCGGCCGGTGCACGTAGGGCGAGAGATCGGGACGACTCGAGAACGACTCGAACATCGGCGTAGCGCCCGCGTCGAACTGCGACATCGGTTGTAGTCCGAGGATGAGTTCGATCGTGCGCAGCATGCCGGCGTTCGTGTACAACTGGCTGTCCACGGCGCCCCGTTTCGCCCACGGGCTCGCGACCAGCGCGACCGTGCGGTGCGCGTCCACGTGGTCCGGGCCGTTGGCTGCGTCGTCCTCGATCACGAAGATCGCGCACTCCGGCCAGTACCGGCTCCGGCTGATGCGCTCGACCATCATGCCGAGGGCGAGGTCATTCTCGGCCACGTACGCGCGCGGCGTGGGGCGCCCGGAACAGGTGCCCGACGTGTGATCGTTCGGCAGCCGGATGATCGAGAGCCGCGGCAGCCCGCCGTCGCGGTCGTAGCGGTCGAACTCCTCGAGCCACGCCTGATAGCGGTCGAGATCCGAGTACTGCGTGTCGTAGCCGCGGTAGTGCGGCGCGACGTGGCCGACCAGGCCTTCGATCCCGGCGACGACCGTGTCGCGCGGGTTGTCCGGGTTGAACACGAACTCGCCGTAGCTCCGGTAGCTCACGCCCGCCCGCGCGCACGCGTCCCACAGGTAACCGCCGCTCGGGTAGGCGAGCGGGTTGCCGCCTTCGTAGTCGTAGATCGGGCTCGTGCCGATGGACTTGGTGACGTAGTCGGTGGAGTAGGCCGCCATGCCCCAGTTGTGCCCGTCGGCACTGCCGTCGGCTTCGCAGTGGGTGTTGTCGAGCAGCACGAACTCGTTGGCGATCGCGTGGTGGTTGGGGGTGACCTGCTCGCCGAACAGGCACAGCGACGGGTCGCCGTTGCCCTTGGCGATGTCGCCCATGACCTGATCGTACGAACGGTTCTCCTTGAAGATGTAGAACACGTACCGGATCGGCGACGGTCGGCCTGGCTTCGCCGGGATCGGCGAACCCTTCGGCGGCCGCACCTTCCCGCCCACCGGCGCGGGCATGTTCGCGAGCACGCGCCGCGAGCCGCGCGCCAGGTCGTCCGGGCTGGGCGCGGCGAGGATCGAGAGCGCACCGCGATCGTGCAGGCGGTAGGAAAGGTAGCGGCAGAAGTCCCCCGTGTCGGGCGGCGCCACGTTCGACGGTGACGATCCGGTGCCCTTGCCGTTCGCCACCACGATCGCGCCGCTGGCCGGCTCGACCTGCACCGCGGTGGGATACCAGCCCACCGGCAGGAAGCCCAGTGGCCGGCTTCGCCACGGGGTTGCGACGTCGAACAGTGCGAGGCAATTATTGTCGGCATTGGCCACCACCAACCGCCGTCCCGCGCGGTCGAGCGCCACCGCATTCGGGGTGCTCCCGGTTGGCGCGCGCGAGTCGATCGACGTCGTGAGCGTCTCGCGCGTGCGGCCGAGTGCGACGTCCACGACCGAGATCGTGTTCAGGTTGGCGTTCGCGACGAACAGGCGGCTCCCGTCCGGGGAATCGACGAGGTCGCAGGGATGGTCGCCGACGGCGATCGTGCGCTCGACGGTGCCGCGTTCCGGATCGACCACGGCGATCGAGGCCGCGCTCCACAGGCTCACGTACACGCGTGCGCCATCGCGCGCGACGCGGCACGTGTAGGGCACGGCGCCGAGCGGCACGCGCCGGAGCACCGCGCGCGATCTCAGATCCACGACGTACAGCGCGGAGTCGAGTCGCGTCACGACGTAGAGCCGGCCGAGCGAGTCGTCGGCCGCGAGCCCGGTGGGCCAGATCGCCCCGGGGCCGTAGTCCACCGTCCGGCCCTGCGGATACTGCCCGCCGGCCGACCACGGCGTCCCCAGCGAGATCGAGTCGGCAAGGCGCGCGCGTCCGTTCGTGAAGTCGTACAGGTAGACGCGGTTGTTGAGCCCGCCCGCGGCGGCGATGCGCCGACCGCCGTCCACGAACGTCACGCCGAGCCAGGTGCCCGCGATCGGCACGCGCTGCACGCTTCGGGCGGTGCCGAGATCCACGATGGTCAGGCCCGCACCCCGCTCGCCGCTGCAGCTCGCGACGGCAAAACGCCCATCCGGGCTCAGGCAGAGCCCGAGCGGAAAATCTCCCGTCTCCGCGGTGCGGCCACCCGGTGTCAGCAGCCACCCGGTCGGCAGGCGCGTGCCGCCGCCGGGCAGGCGGCCGGGCCACTCGGGGGCGGCGAGCGCGATCCTCGCGAGGGCCAACGGCGCGAGGAGCGCGAACGCGAACACGACGAGGGGTCGGTTCCTCATCTCGAGTGCACCTTTCCTGGCAGGAGCCCGAAAGTCGTCGCGGCGGTGCCCCCTACCGGGCCACCATGACGGTCGTCCTACCGATCACCGCGCCGTCGGCGCGCAGCGTGGCGAAGTAGAGTCCCGCTGCGACACGCTCCCCGCGCGCGTCGGAACCATCCCATTGCATCAGGTGCGGGCCCGCGGCGAGTCGCGCGTCGGTCAGCGTGGAAACGCGCCGGCCGGCGAGATCGAACAGCGCCAGGGACACGTTGCCTGACTGGTTGAGGCCGAATGAGAACGAGACTCCGGCGCGCGCGGGATTCGGCCACGCGTGCAGCGGCAGGAACGACCGCGCCGCAGGGCCGGCGTCCAGAATGTCGGTGCCGGCGTACACGAGTGCGCCGTCGACGCCAACGCCATTCGGCGACTGGGGCCCTACCGACGTCGCGATGCCGGTCGATTTGCTCACCGTGTACAGGTTGTTCTGTGACGCGGAGAAGCTGCCGAATGAGTACATGGTGCCGGTGGCGGGATTCACCGCCAGCCCGGCGTAGTTCATCTGGCGGCCTAGCGTGAGGCCGTGATTGCCGACGAACGTGGCCGCGCCGGAGCCCTTGTCGAGTACGAACAGGCCTGAGTTCTGGTCGAAGTTTCTGAAGCCGTTCGCGTACAGGACTCCGGTCTGCGGATCGCAACCGAGCCCCGACAGGTACGTTCCCGCCGTACCGTTGTCACCGATCGGCGTCGCGGCACCCGTTGCGGGGTCGAGCTCCACGAGACTCGACCTTTGGTACGGGGGCTGATTCAGGTCGCCGACCGCGAACAGCTTTCGAGTGTGGAGATCGAATGCCAGCCCGCCCGAACAGAACGCGCCGGGGTTCCCA
Organism: bacterium; assembly: GCA_031396225.1. Lineage (GTDB taxonomy): Bacteria > Eisenbacteria > RBG-16-71-46 > RBG-16-71-46 > RBG-16-71-46 > JAIOPA01. The sequence continues at coordinate 6,375 of JANNKI010000133.1, forward strand.
GGATAGCAATACCCGAGGCGAACCATCGAGGCATCCGCGCGGTTGATCAGGAACAAGGCGCTGGTCACGGACGAGTCGCAGCCAAGGGCATACATGCGATCGGTGAAGGGGTCGTAGGCAAGGCCGCCGTTGTAGATCGTGTTGTCGTAGCTCCCGGCCGTGTGCGGGCTGCCCACCCAGGTCATGTTCCCGGTGCTGGCATCCACCGTGTAGAGCCCGGTCTGGCCGCCGCCAGGCCCGGAGTTGCCCCCGACCGCGTAAAGCGTCGCCGCGGACACCGAGGTGACGAACAGGGCGAGAGCCATGATCGCGGTCGCGGCGCGACGCGCAAGCGAGCGAAAGAACGTGAGGGGTGGCATGCGGCGACCTCCGAGGGCTGTGTTCGACCGAAGAACCCGGGGGGCCATTCTTCATGGAGGGGAACCCGCGTTCGACGTGAGTCTACGGCTTCGAGTTCAGTTCAGCGCAGCTCACTCATTCACGGTTGGGCAGCGCCGGCACCCGCTTCCAGCGCTGTGCATTGCATCTGCAGCACCGCCGTCATTGCGGCTGCAAGTACAAGCTGCAATCGCGCATCCGTGCTCCTGCGCATCCAGATCGTATTCTTGTGCGATCCCCCAAGCCCTGAGCTGAAGTATTCGAGGGCGCAGAGCGAGTGGCCATCCTCGATGAACTCGTATCCCATGGCCGGAGGAACGAACTGCGACATGAGCCCCGAAGCGAATGACTGCTTCTCGGCAAGCTTCCTGGAAAAGACAGGAACGAGCACGATGCGTCGTTCGCCGTGGGTCAAGTCGGCCGCATGCGTGCCCACACCTTCGCGATACTCGCCGTCCTTGTTGGAGACATCGGTTGTACCGATCGACAACGCCCATGTTTCCGTCGTATCCCGATTGAGCGTGATGGACGCCGTGAACAGATCCGACTCCAGCACCCGGTCATCGCCACCAACGGTCCAACCCTCGCTTACCTTGAGGCCCGGGTTCGAGCGGGCCCGGATGTCATGCGCGGCGGTTACGAATGCGGAGTCCGTGGTCTTGCCGCTCAATACGAATGAAAACTTGTTGCCGGAGTAGCTTTCCATTTTGGTCCTGAACAGGTTGGTGCGTGTGCCTCCGCGCGTCCATCCCAGCTTGCTGGCCACAACGGCATAGTCGCCAAAACGCCACTTGAAGGTGCCCATCCATAGGGCCCCGCGCTTCACGTCCCACTTGTCGGCATTGGCGACAAGGCTGTCACTGATGATGATGTGCTTGGGTGCCGCGGTCGCGGGGAGTGCGGCCAGGACGCCGACGAGGGACAGTGCGGACCGAAGCGCCTTCATCGTTTACGCCCTTCCTCTGGGGACTGACAGCCAGCAGGACCGCGCCAACCCCGAACCGTGAGAGCCTCCAACGGCCTAGCGGGAACGGAGGCGTGAGGAGTCTACTCCGTTGAACGATACGACGACATTGACAACAGAACTCGCGGGCGTCCCCAACGGGATTCGAAGCCAGGGAGAGGCCCGAACCATCGTTGCAACCCGTCGACGAAACCCGGAAGAACTTGGAGCGCCACGGTGAATCGCGCCGGAGGTGATTCCGGTACCGAAGCTGGTCGCGATCGGCGAGGCTTCTCCAGTATGCGCGCTCCGCCGTTCCTCCACGGACGATAGAGCCTGAATGGGGATGATCGGGTTGCGCGGAGGGTGTAGGCTTCATCGGCGTGCGTAGGAGGATCTGGGTGTATGAGACGCTTCCGTCTGATTCCGCTCGCGATCGCGCTGGGAGCGACCGTCCTCGAGATCTCCATGGCCGGCGCCCAGGGCGTCGCCGCGAGCGGTTCCGTCAGTGGATCGACTTCCTCGGTTCCCGCGGGTCGGGAGTCGGGCGTTACGGCCGACACCTGCCAGATGTTCTTCGTCGACCACGGCGATGCTCCCGAAGGCTTCCCCGCTTATCCATTCCTCTCGACCGCACACTTCCCGAGCTGTCCCTCCGCGGGCGCTCCAGGCACCCAGGAGAATGAGTGCGGGACGGCTTCGAGCACGCCGCCCGCGACGACCGGGCACGTCGTCCACATCGTGGGCTTCGACGTCGGAATGCCGTTCTGGCTGGGCTGCGGGGCGCACCCCTCCCAGGGGGACGCGGGGGACGGCGAGTCGGCGGCCAAGACGAGCGCAGGGAGCGCCACCAGTGCTTGCGCGCCGATCGCCGTGGACTGCTTCGAGACGGGACCCGCGGGCATGTCGTTCGGCCAGGACGAGTGCCTCGGCGACTCTGACGCCGGCATCGTGGGACCGATCGAGCTCGCGTCGTGCGGGTCCGCTTCGCTTCGGTTCCGAGCCACGGTGTGCCCGGCCCTGTCTCTCACCGCGTACGTGAACGTGCTGGTGGACTGGAACCAAGACGGCGACTGGAACGACACCGTCGCCTGCGGCTCCACCCAGCCATGCGCACGCGAATGGGCGGTGAAGAACGTGCCCGTGACGCTCCTGCCCGGCTGCTCCGAGAACTTCACGCCGGCGTTCCGGATCGGCCCGAGGCAAGGCCCCGCGTGGATGCGCGTCACGCTCAATGCCAATCCCGTTCCCGATGACTTCCCGTGGGCTGGATCGCTAGGAACGGTCAATGGCGACTTCTCCGGCGGCGAGACCGAGGACTACCTGGTCACGGTCGGACCCGCGACGGTGGACGCCGGCGCGGCGCCATCCGCTCGGCTCTGGCTGGGTGCGCATCCGAATCCCTTTCGCGAGGTTTCCGCGATCCGCTACGGGCTCAGCCGCGCCGGCCGCGTGCGCATCGAAGTACTCGACGTCTCCGGCCGCCGCGTGCGTGCACTCGTCTCGGACGTGCAGGGCGGCGGAGACCACGCGGTGACCTGGGACGGAACCGACGATTCCGGAGCGCCGGCGCCCGCGGGGCTCTACGTCGTCCGACTCGAAGCCGAGCAACGCACCCTCACTCGACGGCTTTTGCTCGCGCGCTGATACCCGGCACCGGTGCCCGGCCTTCCGGGATGGAGTTGACCCGGCGGCTTCGAGGTGTCCCCGCACCATGTACGGCGATTCGTCCATAGTGTAGGCCGTCGTGGGGATTGGCGACACGCGCGCAAAGAGAACGGGAGCAGGTCGGGGACAATTGAGGGACGGCCAGCGTCCCTGAAGCCGGACCGATGCGGCGGTCCGCTGAGCGGTCGGAAGCCGCGAGAATCCCGGGCGCACCGATTGACACTTCCGGGCGCCCGCTCCTAGCGTTCGATGGTCAAGATCCTCTCGAACCCCCGCGCGACTCCGGTCCGCGGGCGGTCAACTGCCGCTCACCCGGGGCCCATCGAATGGAACGCGTCGGCATCCTCGGCCTGCCGCAGTCGGGCAAGACCACCTTGTTCGAGATCCTGGTGCAGGGTGCCGGAGCGCATGCGGCCGCGACCTCCGGCCGCGAACAGATGGCGGTCATCGTCGTTCCCGATGAGCGCGTCGACCGGTTGGCCGCGCTCTACAAGCCGAAGAAAATCACCCACGCCCGCATCCAGTTCGTGGACACGGTCGCCGTCGCGCAGACAAGCGCCCGTGCCGCCGCGCGCGGACCGGATCTCTTCTCGGGCGTGCGGAATTGTGACGCCCTGTTGGGCGTGGTACGCGGGTTCGAGAACCCGGCGGTGCCGGCCACGGCGGGTGTGGATCCCGCGCGCGACCTGCGCAACCTCGAGAGTGAGCTGATCCTGAACGACCTGGCGATCGTCGAGTCGCGGCTCGACAAGCTC
>JANNKI010000195.1:0-3003 GCA_031396225.1 bacterium
ACCCACCGAGCGACATCACCGAGGCCATGTCGCGCCAGATGAAAGCCGAGCGGGACAAGCGCGCGGCCATCCTCGAGGCCGAGGGCGTGAAGCAGGCGCAGATCCTACAGGCCGAGGGCGTGAAGCAGTCCGACATCCTGCGCGCCGAGGGCGAAGCGCAGGCTCAGGTCACGCGCGCGACCGCCGAGGCGCAGGCGATCCAGTTGGTGTCGAACGCGGCCGAGAGCTACTTCAAGGAGCGGGCCGAGGTGAGCAAGCGACTCGACGTGCTGCGTGAGGTGCTGTCGCAACAGACCAAGTACGTCTTGCCGGCGAACTCCGACCTGCTGAACGTGCTGGGCCTGGACGACCGGAGCGTATTGCCCATCAAGCGTTGAGCACGTACGACCGTCATGTTCGGGCGATGTCGTGGGTGACGACGCGCGAACCGGCTCTGGACGCCCTGCCGCGTTCGTGACTTGGCTGTTGCGCGGCGGGCGTGATCGGCGCAGTCTCTCGAACAGATGGCCGGGCGCGCTTCCCACGACGGGGCGCGCCCGAGTCGTTTCGGGCAGCAGGTCGGCACGACCGGGCAGAGGTTCGATCCGGTCATGGCACTTTCCGAGTTCTTTCCTTACGGAGCCCCCGAGCTGATCGAGGGCGCCGCCGCTCGCATGGCTCGCTCCACGCTGGGTGCGAGTCTTGGCGTGGCACTGCTCGTCGCCACGCTCGGCGCGATGGTGACGCGTGGGTTCACGCAACTGCCCGTCATTTCCGGCGAGCCCGATGTCCTCACCTGGGAGCCACCACCCAGCGTTGCATTCCCCGAGCCCCTGGTGCATTCCGAGCCCGAGGTGAAGCCGGCGCCGCCGACCCTGGACCCGCACGCGTTCATGGTGCCCGTGCCCGACCTGATCGCGCCCGAGTTCGAGGATCACGCTCCCGTCCTGCCGAACGGCCCGGTCGGTGCGGGTCCGGCGAATGATCCCCCGTCCCGCACGAAGGAGGGGGGTCTCGCTCCCCCGACCGCCGACCCACTGCCAAGCGACCTCCCGATCGTCGATGAGTACCCGGCCCTCATCCGCTCCGTCGAGGCGCATTATCCAGATCTCGCCCGCGAAGCTGGCGTGGAAGGCCTGGTGCGCGTCCTCATGCTGGTCGGGCCCGACGGTCGCGTGCAGCGAGCCATCGTGGCGCCCGCCGGCTCCGTCCCGATGCTCGATGCCGCCGCGCTCGAGGCCGCACGCCTGTGCGTGTTCACGCCCGCGATCACGAATGGCCACCCGGTCAAGGTGTGGGTGTCGCGGCACTACCGGTTCCGGCTGCACTGAGGCCACGGCCGGGCGCGCGCGGTTGCCCGCGCGTCGCCCGGTTCGTCAGGCCTTCCGGCGCAGGAACAGTCCCGCGATCGCGGCCACCACGAGTCCGGTGCACGCCGTGGCGACGGCGCCGGTCAAGGCATTCTGGACGGGGTCGTACATCGCGGAGGACTTCTGCATCTCCTCGAAGATCTGTTCGGGCGTGCGACCGAGCTTCGCCAGCATCGTCTCGCCGGCGCGGCGGATCTCGCTGAAGTAGTTCGGGAACACAACCGTCGTCAGGAGCCACGAGCCCGCGAACACGATCACGGCGGCCACCGCGGACAACGCTACGCCGTTCACGACCTGCTTCCCGTAGGACGAGATCGGGGCTTCCTTGCGCAAGGCCATCACCACGATCACCGCCTGGAGCGGAATGACGAGGAAGAACATCATCATCATCATCCTGGGATCGACATGCCACCCCGCCCCGATGACCACGGCGGTCCAGATCTCGATCAGCGTGCCGAGCAGGAGACCGGCACGGACGACATTGCGCATGAACCCCTCCGAAAGGAATGAACACCTGCCCGGCGAGCGTCGCCGAGCAGCATGGGGCGGCGAGGTGGGAGCACGGGCCCCGCCACTGCGGCCATGTCCGTCCCGCCCGAACGACGCAGGGTTGGCGCCCGGGCCTAGCGCCGTCAACCGCACGCCGACGTGTTAACTTCCCGCCCGATCCGGCGTGGGCGCCGGCGCTTCCGGAGGTGGGATGGACTGGTCGGTCGTGATGCTCAACTTCCTGTATGCCGTGCTGGGCGTGGTGCTCATGTTCGTCGCTTATCGGGTCATCGACCTGCTGACTCCCGAGGTGGATTTCCCCGCCGAGTTGCGCAAGGGCAACGTGGCGGTGGCCATCTTCATCGCGGCGATATTCCTGTCCGTGGCCATGGTGATCGCGCAGGCGCTCAACTGATGTTCGCGTGGCTCCGCCCTCCCCGGCGCCTCCGCGGGCGTTCGCTCGCGCTGGGGCTCGCGCTCGTGGCGGTCGGCGTGGCGAGCGCCGCGCCAGAGACCCGGGCTCAGAGCCGCGTGCGCCACGATCGCTACGACGAGGCGTTCCGCAAATACAGCAAGCGGTATTTCGGGCCGCACTTCGACTGGCGGCTGTTCAAGGCGCAGGGGCTGGCCGAGAGCAACCTCGACTCCGCTGCGCGCAGCGGCGTGGGCGCGCGTGGCGTCATGCAGCTCATGCCGACCACATTTCACGAGGTGGCCTCGAAGAACCCCGACATCCAGCACGCCATCGACGACCCCGAGTGGAACATCGCCGCCGGCATCTCGTACGACCGGCGCCTGTGGCGCCAGTGGGAGCGGGACTCGGTCACGGCGCATCGGCGTGAGTTCATGCTCGCCAGCTACAACGCCGGGCGCGGCACCATCCTCGGGGCACAGTCGGCCGCGCGCGCGCGACAACTGGACCATCGCGCCTGGCCCAACATCGAGGCGGTGGCGCCGAACGTCCGGCGCTGGCGCCACCGCGAGACCCTCGAATACGTGCGGCGCATCGACGGCCACCTGTCGCGACTCGATGCGAAGGGCCGACTCACGCCCACTCCGTAGCCGTGGCCGCGCCCCCCGGTGGCCTCAGCGCACGAGCGTGATCGCTTGCGACGCGAACTTCCCGCCGGCGCGGAGGCCCACGAAATAACGTCCCGCCGCCACG
>JANNKI010000216.1:0-17159 GCA_031396225.1 bacterium
CGAGGTACGAGTAAACGTGCCAATGGGTGAGATGGATGAACACATCGTAGGAGAATGCGGCATCGATGGACTGGTCGGCCAGACCACCGAGCCGGAATCCGTCCACGCGGCGGATCTCGATCGAAGGCCGTCCCCCGAACCGCTCTCGAAGGAGTGAAACCATCGTGGGACTCGTATCAGTTGCGATGAGTCGCTTTGCACGGCGGGCGAGCGCATCCGTGAATCGCCCGCCACCCGATCCGATCTCGAGGATGGTTTCGGCCTCGCCGATGAAAGGCGCGATGAGCGTCCGATCGATACACGCGACCACACCTTCCCCAGGAGCCTCGAGCCCGACCACGACCGGGTCGTTCCATTCGTCTCCAAGATGCGCGCCCGAGCGCGTGCGCTGATGATTCCGCGCATACCACTCCCACTCCTGGATCACGGAGTTGGGTTGTCGAAACAGCCACGCCAATCGCTCTAGCATGCTGGTCCCGCTCTCAGCCGCCGTGGAGTCAGCCCGCACGTCTTATCCGCCAACTGGATGCCACGCCCGCGCCTGCCTCGACCTGATCCGCTGGAAGTCTATCGCTGATCGAGCGCTCCGGCCAGCCAGCCGGCACGCGCAAGCGCCGTCCACGCGTCCCGGCGCCCGAGCTCGATCAACTCCGCCGCGCGCGCGGGATCGAACGTCAGGAGCGAAGCCGGCAGCGGCGCGCGAGGCTCCACGACGCAGATGCGCGCCGGCATGCCGTCGAGGCTCCAGCCTTCGGGAAGGTGGCGCAATTCGGTCTGGAGACCTCGCCAGTTCGCGAGCTCGAGCAATCGCCCGCCCAGCGCCACGACATCCGCCGGCGGCGGCACGACCCCGGGCGATTCGCTCGGCGAGAGCAACACCACGAGCACGGCGTCGGCACCGTGTGCGATGGCCACGTGCAACGGCTGGTTCGAGAAGCCACCCGCATCCACGAAGTCGCGGCCGACCACGCGCTCGGGCTGGAAGATCCCGGGGATCGCCGAGGACGCCACCGCGGCCTCCACCATGGCGGATGCGCTCGGGAGCGAGATGACCTCGCCGCCCTCCTGCTCGATCCGCGCGACGAACTCCGGGTCCGGGTCGGGCCAGCTCACGAAGTGCCCGATGCGACCCGAGTCGATCGCCAGCGCCGAGACCGCCAGCGTGGTGCCTGGCCCGGCCACCCTGCGCCCGTCGCCCGATGCGACGATGGCTTCAAGTATCCGGCGTCGCGCCCGGCCGCTCCACAGGCCACGCCCGCCCGTCTCGGGCATCAATCCGAGGGCGAGCCCGCGCAGCCAGCGCCCGACGTGACCCGGCATGCTCGCCAACCATGCCAGGGTGAGCAACAGCAGCAGCGAGGCGTGGAACCGGTGCGGCCACGGCCAGCCCATCAGCCACACCACGATGTAGACCGCCGCCGTCGCGAGCACCGCGGTCCGCAGTTGGCGCCGCAGCCGCTGGGGTTCGACTTCGCTCGAACGCAGGTCGAAGTCGCGCGCGACGCGGCGTGCGAACAATGCGATGAGCCCGCCAATCAACGCCAGCACGATCCAGAACGCCAGGTCGAGCTGCGTGGACAGCAGATCGGCCTGCGCGCTGCCCCGTCCCCACAACCAGTAGGCGCCCGTGAACTCGCGCGCGCCGGCCGCGGTGAGCACCAGTTCGAGCAGCGCGATCATCGCGGTGAGCGCACCCGTGATCCGCAGCGCCAGCGACACCCACTGCACGCCCAGCGCCTCGCCTCGTGCGCTTCGCCACACGCGCTCGATGGGACCGGCATCGTAGCCGGCCGCGAGCCACGACAGCGCATTGATCGCGCCGATGGACACGCCCACGATGACCGACGGCACGAGTCGGGTCGCTTCGAGCACGCGCAACACGCCCACTTCGTAAGCTCCGAGCGCACCACCACCCGAGAGGACAAGCGCGACTTTGCGATACGGCAGGTCCGCGCGCAGGCCCGTCGCTCCGGGCGCGTTCACGCGGGTGCGGCCTCGTCGGGCGGCAGCAGCATCAGCCGGCCGCAGCCGTCGCAGGTCAGCAGCTTCTCGTGGCGGCGCGCCTCCTGGAGCGCGGCCGGCGACAGGCCGCGGAAGCAGCCGCCGCAGGCGCCCTGCGTCACCGCGGCCACCGCCCGGCCGGCGCGGCCCGCGCGCAGTTTCTCGTAGCGCGTGCGCGCCGCGGGCGCCAAACGCCCGGCCGTCTCGGCGCGTCGCGCGTCGAGCGCGTCGAGCTCTGCGCGGAGGGTGGCGGTCTCGGCGTCGAGTTTCGCGAACAGTGCCGAAGCCTCGACCTGCGCGCGCTCCAGCATGTGCGCCTTCTCCGCGCGGGCCGCGACGTCCCGCTCCTCGGCATCGAGCCGTTCCAGTACGTCGGTCTCGAGCACGTCGCGCTTCGCCTTCACGGCGGCGATCTCGTGCTGCACGGCTTCGAACTGCTTCTGGTCGGTGACCGCGAGCAAATGGTGTTCGAATTGTCGCACCTGCACGTCGAACGCGGCGATCTCCCCGTCGAGCACACGACGGCGCTTCGCGGACTCCGCCGTGCGCTGATCCAGGGCGGCGAGCGCGTTCCGGCCGGCCGCCACCCGCGTCTCGAGCGCGCGGCGTTGGTCCGGGTGCCGGGCGAGCGCCTGTTCGCGCACGACGGCATGCTCGTCGATCTCGTGCAGCTCCCAGTGGAGGCGGAGTTCTTCGGTCACGGCGCGCCGCCGGTGGAGAAGGATGGTGGGCGAAACAGGGCTCGAACCTGTGACCCCCTGGTTGTGATCCAGGTGCTCTACCAGCTGAGCTATTCGCCCATCCCGAGACTCGGCGCGCAGGCGAGTGGGCCCACCTGGATTCGAACCAGGGTCTTACCGGTTATGAGCCGGCGGCTCTGGACCGCTGAGCTATGGGCCCAGCGCCCGACGCCCATCTCCTGCGACGGAAGCCGAGCGTTTGTAGCACCCGGTCCGGCGGAGCGTCAAGCGGGGCAAGCGCATGTGCGCCGGAGGAGCCGTCCGCGTCACGTACGGCACGTCGCGGCCGCGCGCGAGCGACCTGTGGCCGCCCGGCGCGCGTGCCTACAACAGCTCGGTGTAGGCCTTGAGCCGACGGCTGCGCGTGGGATGGCGCAGCTTGCGGAGCGCCTTCGCCTCGATCTGGCGGATGCGTTCGCGAGTCACGTTGAAGAACGCGCCCACCTCCTCGAGCGTGCGCTGGGCGCCGTCGTCGGTGAGGCCGAACCGCAGCCGGATGACCTTGGCCTCTCGCGGAGTCAGCGTCTTCAGCACCTCGTTCACCTCGTCGCGCAGCATCGCGGACGATGCCGAATGCGCCGGGCTCACGACGCTCGTGTCCTCGATGAAGTCCCCGAGGTTCGAGTCGTCGTCCTCGCCGATCGGGCGGTCCAGCGAGATGGGCTCCTGCGCCGCCTTGATGATGGCCTTGACCTTGTCCACCGGCAGCTCGAGCCGTTCCGCGATCTCCTCGGGCGTGGGCTCCCGGCCCAGCTCCTGCACGAGGCGCCGCGACACACGCACGACACGGTTGATGTGCTCGATCATGTGCACTGGCACGCGGATGGTGCGGGCCTGGTCGGCGATCGCGCGCGTGATGGCCTGGCGGATCCACCAGGTGGCGTAGGTGCTGAACTTATAGCCCTTCGTGTAATCGAACTTGTCCACCGCGCGCATCAGCCCCGAGTTGCCCTCCTGGATCAGGTCCAGGAACTCCAGGCCGCGGTTCGTGTAGCGCTTGGCGATCGAGATGACGAGACGCACATTCGCCTCGATCATCTCGCGCTTGGCCTGCGCCGTGGCGCGCTCGCCGTCGCGGATCTGGCGGTAGATCTCGAGCAGGTGGTCGCGCGTGAGCTTGGACTCGTCCTCGAGTGCCTTGATGTTCTTGCGCAGGTTCTTCAGTTCGTTCTGGAACTCGGCGATCTGCGCCGGCTGGAGCGCCGACTCGCGTCGCACCGCACGCAACTCGCCAGGGCCCCGCTTCAGGCGCTTGGCGAACGTGTTCATGTCGTCCACGCCGTGCCCGTACTGGCGCTCCAGCTCGGTGAGTTGGTCATCGAACTCGATCGCTCGCTCCGCGAGTGCCTTGAGCGGCGACGACAGCCCCTCGACCATGCGCGAGTTCAGGCTGAGCTTGTGCATCTCCTGTTGCAGCTCGGCTTCGACCTTTGCGAACGAGCCGCGGTAGTTCGCGCGCTCCCGGTCAGCCATGCGGTCGTCCTGCTTCTCGAGCAATTCGTTGTAACGCTTCTGCTTCGCGAACACGCGCTCCAGGATCTTCACGGCGCGCAGGCGCTCCTTCTTGAGTGCCTGCTCCGTGGCGGCCGCGTCGTCGACCTTGATGAAGTCCTCGATCTTGAGCTGGCCTTCCTTGAGTTTCTTCATGAGCACGCGGATCTCGCGTAGTGACGGTTCGGCGCGGAACAACGCCGACACGACTTGCCGCTCGCCCGCCTCGATGCGGCGCGCGATCTCCACCTCGCCCTCGCGGGTCAGCAGCGGCACGCGGCCCATCTCGCGCAGGTACATGCGCACGGGATCGTCGTAGCGCACGGGCTGCGGCGGCGCGGCCTTGGCGGCGGCGGAAGGGCGCTTGTCCTCGAGCTTGCGCAGTTTCTTCGCGCGCTCGTGGGCTTCTTCCTCGCTCGCGAACACCTCGATGTGCAGGGTGTTGAGCATAGAGTGGATCTCCTCCATCTGCTCCACCTGCTTCTCGGGGTCGAGGTCGTCGTCGAGGAGATAGACGATCTGGTCCTCGGTGACGTATCCCTGCCGGAGCGCGAGCGTCTTGATCTCGTCGGTGCGCTTGCGCGCCTCGGCCTTTTCCTTCTCCTTCAATTGCTTCTTTGCGGACGCGGTCGCCATGAAGGGCGTTCTCCTCAGGTACTCAGCTTCTTGAGCGTGCTGGCGATCTCCTGGATCTCCCGCATCAATCTCGTGGACTCTTCACCCCGTGCCGTCACCAGCCGGGCCTCCCGGGAGCGCCGGTCCCGCTGCAGGCGCCGGACCACCAGCCTGCGGATGGCGCCGACGACTTCGGCGCGCTGGTCCTGCCCTGCTTCCTCTCCCGATGCCAACTCTCGGGCCAGCGCGGCTGCGCCGTCGGGCCCGTCTGCCTCCGGCATGATGACGCCGTGTTCCCACCACAGAACCGCGAGCGCTCGCGCGCTGGCGTCCTCGAAATCCCCGGACTGGAGCTCGCGGCGTGCGGCCTCGAGCAGATCCGGCTCATGCCAAAGTCCGCGCAACAGCCGGCGTTCCAGTTCGCCCTCGACGCGGCGCTGCGCGTGGACCGCCGCGGTCACGGGTCGACCGGTGCGGTCCCCGCTCGAGGCGAGGCGCGCCGCGCGCGCGATCACCCCCTCGGCCACGCCGAACACCTGACTCGCCCGTTCAACGAGCAACCGATGCCGGATCGTGTCCGTGACGCCCGCGAGCAAACGCACCACCACTTGCAGCGCGCGCTCGCGGGGGTCTCCCCCCGTGGCGGTGCGCAGCACGTGGCGGTGCACGAACTCCACGGCGTCATAAGCGGAATCGCGCACTCTACACCATCCGTCGGCTCCCGCGCGACGCACCAGGGAGTCCGGGTCGTCCCCAGCCGGCAGGTCCACCACGGCCACGTCCAAGCCCTCCGCCAGCAGCACGCCGAGCGAGCGCAGCATCGCCTGCTGACCCGCCGCGTCACCGTCGTAGGTGAGCGCCACCCCCCGCACCAGCCGCTTGAGCATACGGGCGTGGTCCGCCGTGAGCGCCGTGCCCGAGGTGGCCACCGTGTTCCGAACGCCGGCCTGGTGGAGCGCGATGGCGTCGAAGTAGCCCTCCACCACCACCATCTCGCCGTCGCCCTTCGCCGCCCTCCGGGCCTGTTCGAGCGCAAACAGAAATTGACCTTTGTGGTACACAGCCGACTCGGGTGAGTTCAGGTACTTGGGCTGTTCGTCTCCGAACGCCCGCGCCCCGAAGCCGAACACCGAGCCGCCCGGCGCCACGAGCGGCACCATGAGCCGATTGCGGAACCAGTCGTAGAGCGTGCGCCCACCCTCGCGGCGTCCGGCGAGCCTCGCCTCGAGCAACACCTCTTCGCTGAAGCGTCCCGCGAGCCGCGGCACCAGGTTCTCCCAGCCGGGCGGCGCGAGGCCGAGCCGGAACTCACGTTGCGACTCGCGCGTGATGCCGCGGCCTTCCAGGTAGTCGCGCGCGGTGGCGCCCGCGCGTGGATCGCCGAGCCACTGTTCGTAAGCGGTCGCGGCCGCATCGAGCGCCTCGAGCAGCGGGGCTCGCTTGCCCCGCTCGCCGGGGCGGCGCTCTGGCACGGGGATGCCGGCGCGGCGCGAGAGCAACTCCACGGCCTCGAGGAAGCCGACCTTCTCGGTCTCCTGGACGAACTTGAAGACGTCGCCGCCCACCTTGCAGCCGAAGCAGTGATAGAACTGGCGCTCGGCGCTCACCGAGAACGACGGCGACTTCTCCTCGTGGAACGGGCATCGCCCGGTCCAGTTGCGGCCGACGCGGCGGAGCGGGACGGTCTGGCCGACGATCTCGAGGATGTCGCTCGCGGCCCGCACGCGCTCGACCCAGGCGTCGTTTGAACCTCCGCGGCCTCCGGCGGCGCTGTCACCGAAGCTGCGGAAGCGGGTTGTGCTCATCGGAGCCTCGCCACGGTCACACCTCGTCCGCCCTCGTGTCCTTCGCCCCAACGCTGGGACTCCACCTGGGGGTGACCCTTGAGATGCTTCTGCACCGCCACGCGGAGCGCGCCGGTGCCGATGCCGTGGATGATGCGCAGTTCGATGAGCCCCGACAGCACGGCGCGGTCGAGCGCGTGATCCACGGCTCCCACCGCCTCGGGCACCTCGAGCCCGCGCAGGTCAACCTCGAGGGGTGGCGATTCGTCGGACGCCTCGTAGCGAGCAGCCGATCCACGCGCGGTCACGGGGGGGGCCGCGACAGCCGCCGCCAGCCGGCTCACGTGCGACTGGATGTTGAAGTTCCCGCGCCGCAGCTGCACGCGGCCCTCGGCATCGGGGCCGGAGACGAACGTGGCCTCGAAGCCCAGGTCGGTGACTCGCACGCGGCTCCCGGGTGTGAGCGACAGCGGTACCGCCGTCTCGATCGACTCCGGTAGTCCGAGCGCGGCAGGCGTGGCGGCGGCGAGCAGCGTGTCGGCCCCACGCTCCAGCTCGCGCATGCTCGTGCGCAAAGACTCGGCGTCGGTACGGGACTTGTCGCGCTTCTTCGCTTCGCGCTGCACCGTCTGCCACAACTCGCGCGAACGCCCGAGCAGCGCCTCGCTCTCGGCAGTGAGCCGGCGACGCAGGTCGGCGAGTGCGCGCCTCGCCTCCTCGACGGCCTCGCGATGATGCGCCGCCGCGCGATCGGCCTCGGCGCGCGAGCGCTCCAGCACAGCCCGTTCCTCGTTCGTGGCTGCGAGCGCGTCTCCCACCTCGGCCAGCAACCGCTCGAGCGCGCGCGTCTGCTTGGGCGTGAGCGCGCGGGCGCGCGCGAGCAGGGCTTCGGGGAATCCCAGGCGACCCGCCACGTCGAGCGCATGGCTCGCGCCGGGCACGCCCCGCCGGAACCGGTAGCGAGACGTGAGGGTCTCGAGGTCGAACTCGAGCGAGCCGTTCACAACGCCAGGCACGTCACTCGCCACGCGCTTCAAGCTGCCGAGGTGCGTGGTGATCACGCCCCAGGAACCCAGTGCCGCCACGTGCTCCACGAGCGCGCGGCCGAGCGCGGCCCCCTCCTCGGGATCGGTGCCGGCGCCCAGTTCGTCCGCCAGCAGCAAGGTGCGCGGCCCCGCCGCCTCGGCCATGGCCTTCAACGCCAGCAGGTGCGCTGCGAACGTGGAGAGCCCCTGGTCCACCGACTGCTCGTCCCCGAGGTCGGCGCGCAACTCATCCATCACCGGGATCAGGCTGCCCTCGGCTGCGAGCACGGGCAGTCCGGCATGCGCCAGCGCCACCGCGAGTCCCACGGTCTTCAACAGCACCGTCTTGCCGCCCATGTTCGGACCCGAGACCAGCAACAGCCTGCCCCCCGTGCCCAGCTCCAGGTCGAGCGGCACCACCTGCTCCCGGCGCGGGCCCATGGCGAGCAACGGATGCCGCGCGCGGATCAGGCGCAGTGTATCGCCGCCCGGCGTGATCGCCTCGCCGCCGAACTCCACCGCCCACGATGCGCACGCGCGCGTCGCGTCAAGCGTGGCGAGCGACTCCTCGAGCCGCTCCAGTTGGGGTGCGCAGGCAAGCACCTCGGCGGCCAACTCGCGCAGGATCCGGCGCTCCTCTTGCGCGGCCTCGGCCCGCAGTTCCAGCAGGCGATTGTTCGCCTCGCACGATTCGAGCGGTTCCACGAACAGCGACTGACCGCTGTTCGATGTGTCGTGGACGATGCCCAGCCGGCGCGAGAATCCGGCCGCCGGCACGAGCGCCACGAAGCGATCCGCGAATCGCGTCACGTAGCTGCCGGGGCCGTGGCCGGCCGCCCAGCGCTCGAGCTTGCGGTGGAGCGCTCGCTCGCCCTCGGCGAGTGTCCGTCGCGCCCGCGCCAGTGCAGGGGACGCGCCGTCTCGCACGCGACCGTCCGCATCGAGCGTTGCCGCGAGCCGCTGGCGGAGCGGGTCCAGGTCGGGCACGGCGTCCACTTGGGCCGCCAGTCGCGGGAAGCGCAGCCGATGCGCGGCATCGTCCCACGCCGCGCGCGTGTGCGCCGCGGCGTCCAGCCAGTCGCCGACCACCGCGAAGGCCTCGGGTTCGAACGCCTCGCGCGCGTCTCCCGACAGCAGCTCGGACAATGCGCTCGGGGCGGCGAAGCACCACGCGTCGGGTTCGCGTTGTCGGCGGATCGCTTCTTGCAAGCGCTCGCAAGCTTGCTCGCGCTCTTCTGCGTCCGGCACGGGTGCCGCGTCACGCAGCGTACGCGCCGCGCGCGGGCTCGTCGCGCGCGTGGCGAGCGCTCCGGCGACGCGCGGGAACTCGATCAGGTCCAGGGAATGCGGATGCACGGCCACGCTCGCGCCCGGAACCCCTCGCGCCGGCACGTGACCGGACGCAGGAGAGACGGGTGATGCCGCGACGCTCAGGCCTGGCGGCGCGCCGCCAGACGGCGGGACGCGCTGCGCAGCTGCTCGTGCAGCCAGAGTCCTCCGGGAAGTCCCTTGCCCCACTCGCTCGCGCGATCGCCTGCCGCGATGAGCGGCGCCGTCGCCACGCCTCGCGAGACCAAAGGCCGCGCGAACTCCAGGCCCGGAGCCTGGAGCAGCAGCACCAGCACCGCCGTGCTCACCAGGAGGCCGATGGTGAATCCGACGAACCCGCCGACGGTCCGGTCGAGCCATCCGAACGGCCCGTCATGGGCGGCTTCCGCCAGCATCTCGCCCCACCAGTGCATGATCGCCGCCACGGCCAGGCCGGCGAGTGCCGCCACCAGCCAGCGCAGCGGGATGAACACGAGTTCCGGACGACCGCCCCGCCAGTGCGTCCCGACCCAGTCCGCGACCGCGGAAGTGGCCAGTACGCCCAGCAGGACGCCGGTGAAAGCGAAAACCTGCGCGACGGTGCCGCGCAGGAGTCCGCGAACCAGGAACGCAGCCGTGAGGACCAGAAGGGCGCCGTCGAGCCACGTGAGCTGCTGGAAGAGGCTCAGCTGAGTCAGTTCTCCTGCGTCCGCCGAGCGATGTTCTTTCGCTTGGCGGCATTCAATTTGCGCTTGCGCCGCTCGCTCGGCTTCTCGAAGTGTTGATGACGACGGAGGTCGGCCATGATCCCGGCCTTCTCACACTTCTTCTTGAACCGGCGCAGGGCACTCTCGAAGGACTCACCGTCCTTCACCCTGATGCCTGGCAATACAATCCCCCCCTCTCTCGGCGGTCTTCCCTGGAGAAAGAGATGTGGGTGGTAAGTCATTGTGCCTACGAGGACTTCCGGGCACGTGAAAGTTCAGGTGACTCAGGTCGCAGTGTAGGACCCGCCCCGCCCAAGCGTCAAGGTGTGGCCTCGGCGGAGCGGCTGCGCTCCGCTGCCCATAGCACCGCGAGGCTGAGCGCCGCCGTCTCCGTGCGCAGCCGCTGCCGCGCGAGGCGGACGAGCGAAAATCCTTTCTCCAGCAGCACTTTGTGCTCGCGGTCGGAGAACCCGGATGAAGGCCCGACGAGTCCGGTGACGGGACCATCGCCCAGGGCGCCCCGCTCTCCCAGCGCTGCTCCCGACGGATCCGCGAGCCAGCGCTCGCCGGGCCCGAGTGCTGCCAGCGACTCCTCCAGGCCCGATGGCTCGGAGGACCTGAGCAGCCAGGCGCCGCGCGACTGGCGAAGCCCGGCCACGGCGAGGCGGTGCCAGCGTTCGCCCCGGTGGCCCGCTGGCCAGCGCACGCGCTGGGTGTCCACCGGCGCCCACAGCGTCACCCCCAGCTCGGCGCACTTCTCCACGAGCCAGTCGCCGCGCTCGCCCTCGGGAGCGCCGCACAGCAGCACGGTGCGCGGCGGCTCGGGATGCCGCTCGCGCGACTCCACGCGAACTTCGAGCGTGGGCCGCACGCGCTCCACGACCAGTCGTGCCACGAGCCCGGCGCCGTCGGTGGCGGTGAGACGCTCGCCCTCGCGCGCGCGCACCACGCGGGCCGCGTAGCGCGCCTCCTCGCCGTCGATCGTGAAGCTCTCTCCACTCGAGGCGAGTCCCGGCAGGTACAGGAACGACGGAGCGGCGTCAGCCGCTGAACGCATCGCGCACCTTGTCGAACAGGGAGCGGGACGGCTTGGGCGGTTGCAGCCCCTCGCCGCGTCGCAGCTCCTCGAGCTGCTTCCGCTCAGCGCCCGAGAGCTTCGTGGGCACCCACACGCGCAGCCGGACTCGCAGGTCCCCGCGGCCGCCCCGCAGTCCGGGCAGGCCCTTGCCCTTCAACGGCACGACGAACCCGCTCGGCGTGCCTGCCGGCACGTCCACCGTGGCCGTGCCACCTGCGAGGAGCGGTGCTTCGACCTTGCCGCCCAGTGCCAGCACCGCGAAGTTGACCGGCAGGTCGAGCGCCAGGTGGTCACCGTGGCGCTCGAAGAGCTCGTGTTCCTGCTCCTCGATCAGCACGACCAGGTCGCCCGCGGGGCCGCCGCGCATTCCGGCGTCGCCGAGGCCGCGAAGCGGGATGTAGTTGCCCGCCGCCACACCGGCCGGGACTTTCACCGAGACGGTGTCGCTGTCGCTCGTCCGGCCGTCTCCGCCGCACACCTTGCACGGTTTCGCCACGACGTTGCCCTCGCCCTCGCAGCGCGGACAGGCCGACACGTTCACGAACTGGCCGAACATCGTCTGCTGCACGCGACGCACCTGGCCACGGCCCTTGCACTGCGGGCACACGCTCTCGCCCTGGCCGCCGCGCCCATTGCACGTCTCGCAACGCTTGAGGTGTTTCACGCGGATCTTCTTCTCGACCCCGCTCGCGATCTCCTCCAGCGTCAACGCCAGACGAACTTGAAGATCGTCGCCGGGCCCGCCGCCGCGGGCGCCCCCGGGCCCGCGCGAGCGGCCGCCCCCGCCGAACAGGTCCTCGAGCGAACCGTCGCCGCCGAAATCACGCATGAACGCACGCAGCGCGTCGGCGAGGTCGAAGCCACCGTACGCCTCAGCGCCCGCCGAGCCCCCGGCCCCGCCGCCGGTGGCGGCGTGTCCGAACTGGTCGTAACGCGCGCGCTGTTGGGCGTCGCGCAGCACCTCGTACGCCTCGGTCGCCTCCTTGAACTTCGCCTCGGCTTCGTGGTTGCCCGGATTGCGATCGGGATGCCACTGCATGGCGACCTTGCGATAGGCCTTCTTGATCTCGTCCTCGGACGCGCCGCGGACGATGCCGAGCACTTCGTAGTAGTCGCGCTTGGCCATCGGTTAGCCGTTCGCCCCCGCCACCACGACACGGGCCGCGCGCAGCGCACGGTCGCCGCGCCGGTAGCCTCGCTGCACCTCCTGCGCCACGCTGCCGGGGGCCACGCCCTCTGCAGCGGGCACCTCGAGCAGTGCTTCGTGGAACGTCGGATCGAACGGCTCGCCCACCGAGGCCACCGGCACCACACCGCGGCGCGCGAGCGCGTCTCGCATGCGCTGCGCGGTCAGCGCGACGCCCTGAGCCCACGCGTCGGCCGCCTGGTCGGTCGGCAGTGCGGCGAGCGCGCGTTCGAGGTCGTCCAGAACCTCGATCAGGTCGAGCAGGATGCGGTCCTCGCTGGCGCGCACGGCGTCGTCGCGATCCCGCGTGGAGCGGCGTCGCGTGTTCTGGACTTCGGCCTCGGCGCGCAGCCACCGATCCTTGTAGTCAGGCGCCTCCGCCGCCTGGAGGCGATCGGCGTTGGCGGTCTCCTCGGCGAATGCCGCCGCGTCGTGCGGCGCGGGGTCAACGGGCGTCAGGGGCTCCTCGTCGGGCGCGGAGCCGCGGACGCGTCCCGTGGTTTGGGCGGCCGGTCGGCTGTCTTTGGTCATGTGGGGTCCTTCGTAGGGCCGCGACATGCGCGACCTCAGGCGGTGAGGTGGTCGGAGACGCGCGTGCCGACCAGGTCCACCAGCGCGATCGTGGTGGCGTAGTCCATGCGCATGGGGCCAAGCACGGCCACGGCCCCGGACACGGCGCCGGGCAGCGGATAGCTGACCAGGCTGAGCATGGCAGGCCCCTCGACAGGCCCCACCCCCACGCGCACGCCGGCATGTCCCTGCAGGCCGCTCACCATGAGTCGCTCGAACGCGTGACCGGATTCGAGTGCCCGGAGCAGCGGGAGCAACCGGGCGCCGTCGGCGAACTCCGGTTGGTCGGCCATGTGCGAGACGCCGGCGGTCAGGAGCGGCGTATCCACGGCGCGGCCCCAGCTCGCGGTGGCCGCCCGCGCCACGATTCGCACGGCCGAATGCCGCGCCAGCTCCGGGTCGGCGGCGAGTCGCGAGCGCGCGTCCGCCAGCGAGCCTCCCAGCAGCCGCTCGCGCAGCACCTCGGCGACCTCGGCGAGCGCGCCGCGATCGAGCGGCGTGTCCAGCTCGAGGACGAGCGTGCGCGAACGCGGGCCCGAGAGCCCCAGCATGAGCAGGACGCGGCGCTCGCCAAGTGGTTCCAGATCGAGCGAGTCGAGCCGTTCGCCCTCGAGCGAAGCAGCGACCGCCAGTCCCAACTGGTGCGTGAACGATGCGAGCAGGCGCGAGGCTTCGTGCAGCAGCCGTTCCACGTCGTGGCGCGACTGCGCGAGCCGCTCCGAGATGGCGTCCTCGACCTCGGCTGAAACGGCCGCCGGCTCGAGCACCACGCGCACGAAATACTCCCAGCCGGCCGCGCTCGGCACCCGCCCGGCGGCGGCATGGGCACGCTCGAGCAAGCCCAGCCCCTCGAGCTCGGCGAGCAGGCCGCGCAGCCGCGTACCGGACTGGCGCACGTCCGCGGCACGTCCCAGCCGCTCCGAGCTGATCGGACGGGCGTCGTGGCGGTAGAGCGCCACCAGGCGCGCGAACACGCGCCGCTGGCGTTCGGTCAGATCGGGGTCGGAGGCGGTGAGCCGCCCGGGAATGGCAGGAGAGGACATGGCGAGGGATTCAGGCACGCGCGGGAGCTAGAAGTCAACCCGGGAGCCGGGTCAGTGGATGATGCGGAACAGCCGATCCCAGCGCACGAAGAACGGCATGTCCCACCAGTGCCTGGACGCGGTCGAGAAATAGATGAACAGCGCACGGCCCTTGACAAGGTCCATGGGCACGTAGCCCCAGTAGCGGCTGTCCGCGGAGTTCTCACGGTTGTCGCCCATCATGAACAGGTGTCCGGGGGGCACGGTGTTGGCCGCGAGATTGTCGCGCGGTGAGAGCGCGGCGGGCTCCTCACCGCGCTGCGTGTGACGCACGTACGGTTCGTCCAGCTTGCGGTCGTCCACGAAAACGTCGCGGTGGCGGATCTCGACGGTCTCGCCACCCGTCGCGATGCAGCGTTTGATGAAGTCCTGGGACGGGTCCGGCGGCCATTGGAATACGATGATGTCGCCTTGTTTGGGCGCGCGCAGGCCGGGGAGCCTAACGTGCGTGAACGGGAGCTTCGCGCCGTAGTCGAGCTTGGTGACGAACAGAAAGTCGCCCACGAGCAGCGTGTCGCGCATGGACTCGGACGGAATCCGGAACGCCTGGAGCAGGAACACGCGCACGATGAGCATGAGCACCAGCGCCCACGCCAACGACTCCACGTTCTCGCGGAACGTCGAGCCCGACGCCGCTGCGGCCTTGGCGCGCGACCGGTCGCGGCTCACGCGGCACACTCCGCCCATGCCAGCGGCCGCGCGCGCACGGCCAGCCAGGCGATGGTGTCATCGGCCACGAAACGCAGCGTAGGCGGGATGCGCAAGCCATTCGCGTGCCTCTCGAGCCGGCCAGCGGCCAGGCCCGCGGCGAACGCGGCGGCATAGCGCTCGTCGAGCTCCGCGCGCGCGTCCGTCGCGAGATCGGCGGTGTGGAGCCCCGAGGCGAGCCGCAGAGCGAGCATCACGATCTCGTCCGCGCGCGAAGCCGGTGTTTCGGGTTCGTGCTCCACGACCGGCTCCTCCCCACGCTCCAGGCGTTGGGCCCAGTCGGCGAGCGAACGCGCGTTCGCGCTGCGCACGCCGCGCCACAGCGAGTGCGCGGACGGGCCGAGTGCGAGGTAGTCACGCCGCAACCAATAGCTCAGGTTGTGGCGGCACTCGGCGCCGGGGCGCGACCAATTGGAGGTCTCGTAGCTCGCCAGCCCCGCTCGTGCGAAGCGGGCGTCGGCCTGCGCGTGCAGGTCGGCCTCCTCGTCGGGTGTCACGGTCGTCGCGGCGCCGCGTGCCACCGCGTCGCCGAGGGGCGTGCCTTCCTCGGGGATGAACCCGTAGGCCGAGACGTGCTCCGGATCGAGCGCCAGCGCCGAATCGAGCGTGCGCGCCCAGTGCTCGCTCGTGTGCCCGGGGAAGCCGAACATGAGGTCCAGGGACAGGCGCCGGAAGCCATGCGCGCGCGCCAGCGCGAACGCTTCGCCAGGCTTGCGTTCGTCGTGGATGCGACCCAGTGCGACCAGCTCCTCGGGCACGAACGACTGCACGCCCATCGACAGCCGGTTCACGCCGGCCGTGGCCCACGCGTCCAGCAGCCCGGGCTTCACCGTCTCGGGGTTGGCCTCGAGCGTCACCTCGGCGCCCCGCGCCAGCTCGAAATGCGTGGTGAGCACGCGCCACACCCGCCGGAAGTGACGCGCTGAGATCGCGGACGGCGTGCCGCCGCCGAAGAACACCGAGCGGAACGCCACGCCGTTCGCGGCTGGCGCGCGCCGCGCCGCCTCGAGCTCGAGCGCGGCGAGCCAGCGCTCCACCGCCGCGCCGGACAGGTGTTCCTTGGAGAAATGGCAGTACGGGCACGGCACGGCGCAAAACGGCACGTGCACGTAGAGCGCCGCCCCCGCCTCGTCGCGAGCGACGCGGCCCGGCCCGTCGGGCAACGGCTCATCGGATCACCTTGAACAGCCGGTTGAAACGCACGTGGAACATCCCGTTCCACCACTTCGTACCAGCGGTCGAGAAGTAGATGAACAGCGCCCGGCCCTTCACCAGGTCCATGGGCACCGTGCCCCAGAAGCGACTGTCGTTCGAATTGTCACGATTGTCCCCCATCATGAACAGTTCGCCGGGCGCGACCGTCGGCGGAGCGTAGTTGTCGCGCGGCGTGTAGCCCTGCGGGTCCTCGTTCAACTGGTCGTGCTTCGCGTACGGCTCCTCGAGCTTCTCGCCGTCCACGAACACCTGCTTGTGCTTCAACTCGAGCGTCTGCCCTCCGGTCGCGATGCAGCGCTTGATGAAGTCCTTGGAGGGATCCTCGGGCCACTGGAACA
Source organism: bacterium (assembly GCA_031396225.1). Taxonomy (GTDB): domain Bacteria; phylum Eisenbacteria; class RBG-16-71-46; order RBG-16-71-46; family RBG-16-71-46; genus JAIOPA01. The sequence goes on from JANNKI010000216.1 coordinate 15,849, forward strand.
CGATCACCTCGCCGCGGCGCGGCGGGTGCAACCCGGGCAATCGCAGCTGCGTGAATGGGATTTTCGGCCCGTACTCGAGCTTGTTCACAAACAGGAAGTCCCCCACGAGCAGCGTGTCGCACATGGATTCGGAGGGGATGCGGAACGCCTGGATCACGAACGTGCGCAGCACGAGCGTGAGGACCACCGCCCAGGCGATGGCCTCGACGTAGTCGCGAGTCTGCGAGCGTGAAGCGCCAGTCGACGACATGAGTCTCCTCGGGGCGGCTAGCCGCGGTCCACTTTGAGCACCGCGAGAAACGCCTCCTGCGGCACCTCGACGGTTCCGATCTGTTTCATACGCCTCTTGCCTTCCTTCTGTTTCTCGAGCAGCTTGCGTTTGCGGGAGATGTCGCCGCCGTAACACTTGGCGATCACATTCTTGCGCATGGCGCCGATCGTCTCGCGCGCGATGACCTTGCCGCCGATGGACGCCTGGATGGCCACCTGGAACATCTGGCGCGGGATGAGCTCCTTGAGTTTCTCGCACAGCGAGCTTCCGTAGCCGTACGCCTTGTCTCGGTGCACGATGGCCGATAGCGCGTCCACGATCTCGCCGTTCAGCAACACGTCCAGCTTCACAACATCGGCTTCCTGGTAACCGTCGAACTCGTAGTCCAGCGACGCGTACCCGCGCGAGATGCTCTTCAGCCGGTCGTAGAAGTCGAGCACGATCTCACCCAGCGGCAGCCGGTAGGCCACGCGCACTCGCTTCTCCTCCAGGTGCACCATGTCCTGGAATACGCCACGCCGGTCCTGGTACAACTTCATGATGTTGCCGAGGTAGTCGGTGGGGGTCACGACGTGGGCCAGCACGACCGGCTCCTCGATGGCCTCGATGTTCTGCACCGCGGGGATCTGGCTCGGGTTGTCCACCTTCTGGAACTCGCCGCTTGTGAGCAGCACGTGGTACATCACGCTTGGCGTCGTGGCGATGAGGTCGATCTGGAACTCGCGCCGCAGCCGTTCCTGGATGATCTCGAGATGGAGCAGCCCGAGGAACCCGCAGCGGAAGCCGAAGCCCAGGGCCACCGACGTCTCGGGCTCGTAGTCGAGCGAGGCGTCGTTCAGCCGCAGCTTGGCGAGCGCCTCCTTGAGCGATTCATACTGTTCGGAGTCGATGGGATAAAGCCCCGAGAACACCATGGACTTGGTCTCGCGAAAGCCCGCAAGCGCCTCCAGCGTCACGGAGACGTCGGCCACGCCGATCGTGTCGCCGACTCGCGCGTCGGCCACGGTCTTGATGCCGGCCACGACGTAGCCGACCTGGCC
>JANNKI010000631.1:0-3917 GCA_031396225.1 bacterium
GCGCCACCGCCCGCGCCCTCGCCCGCGCCGCCCTTGCCGTTCACTCCGCCGCGCGCCAGCGTGGCCGCTCCGGCGCCGCCGGGCGTGGCCATGGCCGGGGCACCCACGCGGAGCATGGGTCCGCCCACGGCGTTCGCGCCCGCCGCGACCACGGTGACGATCGTCGTGGAGGACGGCGTCCAACTGGACGGCGGCATCGAGGAGTCGTGGAAGCGCGCCATCGCGGCCGTCAACGCCCAGAAGCGCATGCTTGGCGCATTCCTGGAAGAGATCCAGCTGGTGGGCGTGGCGGGCGACACGCTCATGCTGGCCATGGACGACCTGCATCGCTCGGTCATCGACACGGCCGAGCATCGGCCACTCGTGCTGCACGCGCTCGCGCGCGCATTCGGCCGCCCGCTCGAGCTGAGTTGCACGGCGGGCACGCCGGGCGCTGTCACGCGCCGTGCCGCGGCATCCGAAACCACGCTCAAGCCCATGATCGACCGGGCCATCGAGGTGTTCGACGGCGAAGTCATCGACCGCGCCCCGCGCGGAGGAGATCGCAGCACATGATGAAGAGCTTTGGCGACATGATGAAGCAGGCGCAGAAGATGCAGAAACAGATGGGCGAACTCCAGACACAACTGGCCGAGCACCGCTACGAGGCCTCCGCCGGAGGCGGACTGGTCACGGCTGTGGTCGACGGCAAGCAGATGTTGAAGGAGCTCAAGATCGGCCCCAAGGCGCTCGACGAGACAGACGTCACGCTCCTGGAGGACCTGGTCATCACCGCCATTGGCGAGGCGCAACGCACGTCGCAGGAGAAGATGGCCGAGGCCTATTCCAAGGTCACGGGCGGCTTCAACCTGCCGTTCTGACGCCACCGCCCCCGTGTACAGTTCCAAGTACCTGGAGCTCCTGATCGAGGAGCTGGAGAAGCTCCCGAGCATCGGCATGAAGAGCGCGCAACGATTGGCGCTCCACCTGCTGCGCGTGCCCAAGGAGGACGCGCTGCGGCTGGCCGACGCGATCCGCGCGGTGCGCGAGCACGTGGGCTTCTGCACCACGTGCGGCAACTTCTCCGAAACCGACCCGTGCGCGCTGTGCGGCGACCCGCGGCGCGATCCGCGCCTGCTGTGCGTGGTGGAGCAGCCCGTGGACGTGCTGGCGTTCGAGCGCACCGGACAGTTCCCGGGCCGCTATCACGTGCTGGGCGGCGCGCTCTCGCCACTCGAGGGCACCTCGCCCGAGCAGCTGCGCATCCGCGAACTCCTGGCCCGCCTGCGCGGCGGCGAGGTCAAGGAAGTCATCCTCGCCACCAACCCCAACGTGAACGGCGAGGCCACCGCGCTCTATCTCTCCAAGCTGCTCTCGCCGCTCGGCCTGCGCGTCACGCGCATCGCGCGCGGCGTGCCCATGGGCAGCGACCTCGAGTACTCGGACCAGGTGACCCTCGCGCGCGCCCTCGAAGGGCGCCGCGACGTGGAATAGCCCCCGCTCGCCATGCCCTACTTCTATGATGTGCTCCAGTTGGTGCTGGTGTTCGTGCTGGTGGCCATGAACGGCTTCTTCGTGGCGGCCGAGTTCTCGCTCGTGACCGTGCGCTGGACGCGCGTGGAGGAGCTGGTGCAGCAGGGCCGCTTCGGCGCAGTGCCCGTGCGCACGGCCATCGAGAAGCTGGACGACTCGATCGCCGCCACGCAGCTCGGCATCACGTTCTCGACCCTCACGCTGGGCTGGCTGGGCGAGCCGGCGCTGGCCCACCTGCTGCACCCGCTGTTCGTGGCCATCCCCGGCGGCTGGAGCGAACCCATCACGCATGGTGCGGCGGTGGTGGTGGCGTTCCTGCTGATCACGTTCCTGCACGTGGTGCTGGGCGAGCTGGCCCCCAAGGCGGTGGCGTTGGAGCGTGCCGACATGGTGGCGTTGGTGGTGGCGGCCCCGCTGTTGGTGTTCGGGCGCGTGTTCCGGCCGTTCATCCGTCTCATGAACGGGGCCGGCAACTGGGTGGTGCGCCAGATGCGCCTACCCCCGTTGAGCCCCGGGAGCCAGGTGCACTCGCCCGACGAGATCGACATGCTGATCGAGGAGGGCCGCGAGGCGGGCGTGATCCAGCCCGACGAGGCGAAATACGCGCGCGCCGTCTTCGAGCTGTCCGACAAGAAGGTGCGCGACGTCATGGTGCCGCGCGAGCGCGTGGTCGTGATCGCACGCAACGCCAAGCCGGACGACATCCTCGAGACCGCGCGCATGAGTGCCCACACGCGCATGCCGGTCTACGACGGCGAGCCCGAGAACGTGGTCGGCATCGTCAACACGAAGGACCTGTTCCACATCTTCAGCCTGATGAACCTGGTCATCTTGGAGGACGCCATGTACCCGGCGCTCTACGTGGACCCGGACCAGACGCTGGCGCGTGCGTTGAACCTGTTCCGGCGCGAGCGGCGGCAGATGGCGGTGGTGCGCGGCGCCGAGGGGCGCTTCCTGGGCATCGTCACGCTCGAGGACATCATCGAGGAGATCGTGGGCGAGATCGAGGACGAGCATGATTAGCAGTTGCGTGCCCCCGGCGCGCGTGTCACGAGGGGCTGGCGGCGGCGCGCGGCCCTCCGGGATCGGGCCCGGGCGCGCCTCGAGCGACTGCGGCGGGCAGACGCCGCTTGTTCCCGGCGGCCCCAGCGTGGTACCACTCCTCGCTGGGAACATGGACGTGCCGCAGGGTTCCTAGGACTCGGTCATCGCACACCGCCCGAGTGCGGGGGAGCGTCATGCCGCAGTGGACCTTGTTTGAAAACGATTTCCGGCTCATCGACGGCGTGCTCGACGATCTGCTGCAGCGCACGAACGCGCTGTCGGCGCATCTGATCGACCGCTCGGGCCAGGTCATCACCTCGGCCGGCCGAATGGACGACTTCGACATCACTTCGTTCGCGAGCCTGGCCGCGGCCGATTTCACCGCCAATGCCGAACTGGCCCAGCTTTTGGGCGAGCAGTCGGTGGACGCGGTGATCAACGAGGGCCGCACGCGCTCGGTCTACTCCCGCCTGCTCGCCGACCGCGTCATCCTGTCGGTGGTGTTCGACAAGCGCAGCTCGCTGGGGCTGGTGCGTGTGCGCTCGCGGCGCGGGGCCGGCAAGTTGGACGGCGTGTTCCGCGGACTGTTCGAGAAGGCGGGCATCGCCGAGGCGCCGGGGCAGGCGTTCGAGGCCGCCCCGGATTTCGCGGCCGCCGCATCCCACGAGGTCGACGCGCTCTTCGGCGAGTGAGCCGCGTCGCGTCCGGAGGCTCAGCACCTTGGCGCTCATCAACCACCGGACACACGAGATCCACTTCAAGATCGTCTACTACGGTCCCGGCCTGTGCGGTAAGACCACCAATCTCAGGGCCTTGCACGACCGCCTGCCGCCCGAACGGCGCGGCAAGATGATCTCGATCGCCACCGATCAGGAGCGCACGCTGTTCTTCGACTTCCTGCCCATCGACCTGGGGCAGGTGAACGGCTTCCTCACGCGATTCCACCTTTACACGGTGCCCGGGCAGGTCTACTACCGGCTGTCGCGCCGCGCCGTGCTGCAGGGGGCGGATGGCCTGGTGTTCGTGGCCGACTCGCACCCCGCGCGCGAGGTCGCCAACCGCGAGTCGCTGGCCGACCTGAACGACCACCTGCGCACGCTCGGCATCAGCGGACCTTCGCTCGCCCGCATCCCGTGGGTGTTCCAGTGGAACAAGCGCGACTCGCCCGTGGCGCTCCCGATCGAACGGCTGAGAAAGTCGCTCAATGCGCAGGGTTGGCCCGAGTACGAGGCCGTGGCGTCTGAGGGGAAGGGCGTGTCCGAGACGCTCCGCGCCGCCTGCAAAGCAGTGCTGGCGAGGCTGGGCGCCGGTGCAGCGCCGGCGGCCGGCGCTCCGGCTGCCGCGGTGACGGCAGCGGCACC
>JANNKI010000323.1:0-6574 GCA_031396225.1 bacterium
TGGATCAACTTCTCGCCCACGTTGTTCGGGAACGCCGTGCTGTTCGACCACGACGAGCAGGGCAACAAGCGGGTGCCGGCCGCCGTGTGGCAGTCCAGCGCGGGTCTTTCCACCACGCTCTACCGCACGGTGAGCACGCCAGTCTCGGGCCTGGCGCTCCGTCACGTGCTGAGCCCCAGCGCGGTGATCAGCTATTCGCCGGATTTCCCCGGGCTCCAGTTCCGCGATTCGCTGGGGAACCGACGCGACCGCTTCGAGGGATTCGGCGACATCGGGATCTTCTCGGGGCGGAAGTCCACGCGCGCATCGTTCGGGTTGGACCAGCGCATCCAGGCCAAGGTGACGCGCGGCGACAAGGTCACGCGCCTCGACAACCTGCTCACCTGGACCACCGGCGGCTCCTACGACTTCCTGTGGCGCGAGAACGGGCTGCGTCACCCGCTCGGCCCCGTCACCTCGGGCTTGCGGCTGCAGCCTCCGGGGTACGTGAATGCCGACGCCAGCGCGGCATTCGACGTCTACTCCCAGCGTCCGCTGACCTCGTTCGGCTACAACGTGAACAGCAGCTTCAATAGCCGTGGTGGCGGCAAGCCGCAGGCCACGCGGACCGCCGTCGAATCGGGACCGGGCGTGAGCGCGGCTCAAGAAGATGCGAGCGGTTTCCGCGAGAGTTGGTCGGCGTCGCTCGCCTACTCCTACGCCGGCGGCTACGCCGGACCTCGCTGGAAGTCGCGCGAGACGCTGAATGGCGTGCTGCGCTACCAGCTCACCGAGAACTGGACGTTCGACTACCAGGCAGGCTACGACCTGACCGCGCGCGAAGTGCTGTTGCAGCGCTACAACCTCACGCGTCGCATCCATTGCTGGGACGCCACGTTCTCGCGCTCGTTCACGCCGGGCGGCGAGACCGAGTACTACTTCCGGCTCGGCATCCGCGAGCAGAAGGAGATCTTCTACGAGCGTGGCTCGCGCGTGCAGAGCTTTGGTGGCATCCAGTAGCGCCACGCGCGGGCGACTGGCCTGCGACGCCTGCGACGCCTGCGCGTGGGTGGGACCCCGCGCCGACGGCTACGACGTGTGGTGCGAGTCATGCCAGTCGGCCTGGAAGCTCGCGGCCGCACCCGGGGCCGGCGTGCGCTGCGAGCGCTGCGACGTCCCGCTCGGCGCGTGGCCGCGGTTCGTGGAGTTGTGGGGCGGGCTGCAACATCTCGATGCCGTGCTGGGGGCATGGGCCGGCGACGCGAGCGCGCTGATGGCGATCCTGCCCGAGCGCCCGCGATTCCTCACCGACCTGACGCCACCGCCCGCGCGCACCGACGATCCGCCCGCGCGTGCCGGCCGGCTCGCCGCACTCGGGCGGGGCGCGTGGCGCGCGGTGCTCGAAGCGCCGAGCGACGCCGACTCTCGCGCGCTCGCCGCCTGCGCCATCGCGCACGAGCGGTTGGGCGACACGACGAGCGCGATCAAGTCATGGGATGCCGTGCTCGCGGCGGGCGAGGACGCGCGCGCTCGCCTCGCGCGCGGCGCCCTCAAGGCGCGTGCTGGACCGCTCGCCGAGGCGGTCGCTGACCTGGCCCTGGCCGGCGACACGTTCGAGGCGCGCTGGAACCGCGCCGCCGCGATGCTGCACGAAGCAGTGCGATCCGGTGAGGGGGTGCCCGACGCGGGCGTGCTGTCGCGCGCGCGTGCCGAGGCGGGCCTGGCTTCCGACTTCTGGAGTGATCCCACGGTGGGTCGGCTGATGTGGTCGTTGCTCGTGGAGCGCGAACTCGCACGCGGCTCGGGCGCGCCGGCGACGCTCGAAGCGCCAGCACGCGCCGCGCTACGCGCCGCCGAGGCGGACTTCGAGCACGCCACGTTCTGGGATCGCGCCATGGTCCTGGCGGGCTGGGCGCGCCTCGGCGCATCGGACGAGGCGACTCGCGTGGCGGCGCCCCTCGCTCGTGAACTGGCAGCCGCGCTCCTCGACGAGCCGGCCCTCTCGGGCGTGGCGCTCCTCGGAGTGACCCAGGCGGTGGCCGAGGCCCGCTCGGCGATGGACATGAGCGACCCCGCCGAGGCGCGCCACGCGCTCGCCGAGCCGTTCGCACGGGAGGACCTGCGCCGCTTCCGGATCCCGTGCGTCGCCTGTGGCCGGGGCACGCTGGGGATCGAGGAGACCGCCGAGGTGGATGACTTCGCGATTTGACCCGAACCGAACGGCGAGGCGCGTCCCACGGGCCCGAAACGTTCGTATTCGTCCGGGCCGGGCAAAGACTGGTGCTCGCGACTGTGGCCCCGTTGCCAAAGTGCCGATGATTCCGCATGCTGGTCCCGGGTCGGCGCGGGTGCGCTGGCTCGTCGAGGCGCGGCCGCGGGATGCCGCTGGTGGACACCCCCATGCAGAGGAGGATGCGATGAGGTTCGGCACGCCATGGCGATTCGCCGTGCTCGCGTCGCTGACGCTCCTCATGAGCGGTCAGCTCTGCATGCTCACCACCTGTGTGCCGCGCCTCACCCACCTTGGCAACGCGGCGGCGCACGTCTGCTGCCGCACCGTACCGTCCACGGACGCTCCGGTGGCCCCCATCCCCGCGGGCGCGATGCCGTGCGAACAGCAGTCGAGCCTCGCGGACGCTCCGACGCTCGTGGCCCCGCAACCACTCGCGGCGCCGGCCGCGCTCGCGGTTGAACCCGCCCTGTCGCTCGTCCCGCCCGTGTGGGTGGCCAGCGCGGAGCGAGACCTCGACACCGGGCCCGCGCCGGGTGTGCACCGATTCGCACCCTCGGGACTCCGCGCTCCTCCTCGCGCGTGAGCTCGTGCGGGCCCATCGCCCGCACGGGGCGGCGCTGACTCGCGCCGCGTGAGTGCACCGCGCGCCTCACGGCGCGCCCGCAGCTTCTCACCCCGTACCCGAGGTCCCTTCATGTCCGTCTCGCCGTCGCGCGGCAGCGCGCTCGCCGCGTGGATGCTCGTGCTCTCTTGCGGCGTCGTCGTGCCGCACGCGCGCGCGCTCGACCTGGAACAGGTGTTCGCCGAGGTGGACGCGTCCGATCCCACGCTCGCCGCCCATCGGCACATGGCGCGAGCAGCGCGCGCCCGCCAGGTGCGTGCCGGGGCCTGGGACGCGCCCATGCTGGAGATCATGGCCGAGAACGTGCCGGTGAGCGGCGCGTTCGACATGGACCCGATGACCATGCGGGTGGTGGGGCTTGAGCAGCGCGTGGATGTGTTCGGCGCGCGCGGGCTCGCACGGCGAGCCGCGGGGCGGGACGTCCAGGCGGCGAACGCCCGCGCCGACGGCATGCGCTGGGAGCGCTACGCCGAGGCCTGGCGGGCCTACGCCGGCGCGTGGCACGCGCGCCAGCGCGCGAAGGCCGCGCGCGAGCATCGGGGCGTCATGGACCGCATGGCGGCGGCGGCCCGCGCGCGCTACGAGTCGGGCCGAGGCCGGCTCGATGAGCTGCTGCGAGCCGAGGCCGAACGTGCGCGCCTTGCAGGCGATGCGGCGACGTTCGAGGCCGAGGAGGGTGCGGCGCGCGCCCGGCTGGATGCACTGCGCGGTCGTGAACCCGGTGGGGTCGCGGAATCGTTGGCCGCACCGCCCGAGTGGCTGGCGCCCGATTCGGCGGCGGCGTGGCGGGACCTGGTCGCGTCGCACCCGCGCGTGCGCGCGGCGAGCGAGCGCGAGGCCGGCCGCCGGGGTGCCGCCGCGGCCATGCGCCGCATGGGCTGGCCCGATCTGACACTGCGCGCGTCCTACGGATTCCGAAGCGATCTCGAGGGCGGGATGATCCCGCAGGACGACATGTGGAGCGCGGGCGTGGGCGTGATGCTGCCCATCGGCAACGGCTCGCGGCAGGGCGCGGAGGCGGCCGAGATGACCGCCATGGCCGAGGCCGCCGCCGCAGAGCGCCGCGCGACGGCGCTCGACCTGGCGGCCGAGACCGGAGCGCTGCGCTCACGCGCACAGGCCGCGCGTCGCGTGGCCACGCTGCTCGCGGACACGGTGCTGGTGGCGCAGCGACGCGCACTCGCGGCCGCGTGGAGCGGCTACGAAGCGGGGGGCAACGACCTCGCGGACGTGCTCGCGGCCGCGCATGCCAGTTATGCCGAGGAACTCGACGTCACGCGAGCCCGCCAGGACCTGGCGGAGACACTCGCGCAAATGCTCGCGGTCACGGCGCGCGCCGAGCTGTTCGGCGTGCACGTGCCCGCCACCGCGGGATCGGGGAGGAAGCCGTGAACGAGAGTACGCAACCTGTGGTGCCCTCCGGGCACGAGCCGCCGCCGGGCGCGCCGTTCATGAACGTGGTGCGCTGGGTGCTGTTCGGCGGGCTGTCGCTGTTGGCGCTCGTGTCCATCGCGAGTTTCGTCGCATGGCGAATCGGCGAGAGCCGTTCGCCTGGCTCGTCGCAGGGTGCCGGCGCGGCCAAACTCTACCACTGCCCCATGCACCCGAGTTACACGAGCGACAGGCCGGGGGATTGCCCCATCTGCAACATGCGGCTCGAACCGGTGCCCACCGAGACCGGCGTGAGCCATGCGGGCCACGCGGGCGACGTGCCCGGCCTGGCGCCGGTGCAGATCTCCGCGGAACGCATGCAGTTGATCGGCGTTCGCCTGGCGCGAGCCGAGCGCGGCGCGCTCGGCGAAGGCTCGCCGCTGGTGGGGTTCGTGACTCCGGACGAGACACGGCTCAAGCGCGTGCAACTGCGCGTCGCGGGCTGGGTGCGGGACGTGGCCATGGACCGCACCGGCCAGAGCGTGCGCGCGGGGCAACCCATGTTGTCGATCTACAGCCCCGAGCTCTACCAGAGCGAACGCGAGTACCTGATCGCGCTGGGCGAGGGGCGGGACAGCAGCAGCCATGACGCCGGGGCCCACGAGGCCTCGCGGCAGCGCCTGCGCCTGCTGGGCGTGCCCGACGACGAGGTGGCGCGCCTCGAGCGCGAGCGCGTCGCGTCGTCCCGGCTGGCGCTCCGCTCGCCGGTCACGGGCACCGTGCTCGAGCGAAACGTGGTCGAGGGCCAGTACGTGGGCTCCGACACTCCCCTCTATACGATCGCGGACCTGTCTCGCGTGTGGGTGGCGGTGGACCTCTACGAGATGGACCTGGGCCGGGTGCGCGTGGGCGACCGCGCGCGCTTCACGGCCGACGGCCTGCCCGGGCGGGCGTTCGCCGGCACGATCGACTTCATCTACCCGACCGTCTCGAGCGAGACGCGCACGCTCAAGGCGAGGCTCTCGTTGGACAATCGCGAGGGCCTGTTGCGCCCCGGCATGTACGGCAAGGTGGACGTGGCCACGCGGGCACCCGCTGCAGGCGGGTCCGGGTCCGGTGGGAGCGCGCTGTTGGTGCCCGCCGAGGCGGTCGTCAACACCGGCGAGGTGTCGTACGTGTTCCTCGCGCGTGGCGAAGGGCACTTCGAGCCCCGGCGCGTGTGGACCGGGCGCGGCGATGGCGACCGGATCACCGTGCTGCGCGGGCTGGCCGAGGGCGACACGGTGGTGTCGAGCGCGTCGTTCCTGATCGACTCCGAGAGCCGCCTCAAGGCCGCCATCGCGGGCCTGACGAGCGCTCCGGGGTCCAGCGCCACTCCTCCCGCCGGCGGCATGCCGCCCGGCCACAAGCATTGAGGCCGCGATGATCGCCCGGATCATCGAGTGGTGCGCCACCCGGCGCATGCTGGTGGTGGTGCTGTCCGTGATCGCGTTCGTGGGCTCGGTGCTCGTCATGCGCCAGGTGCCGCTCGATGCGATCCCCGACCTGTCCGATCCCCAGGTGATCGTGTTCACGGAGTGGATGGGCCGGAGCCCCGACCTGGTCGAGGACCAGGTCACCTACCCGATCGTCTCCAGCCTGCTCGCGGCGCCCAGGGTCACCGCGGTTCGCGGCCAGAGCATGTTCGGCATGAGCTTCATCTACGTGATCTTCGAGGAGGGCACCGATCTCTACTGGGCGAGGAGCCGCGTGCTCGAGTACCTGAGCACGATGCGTGCTCGACTACCGGACGGCGTCACGCCCACGCTCGGCCCCGACGCTTCGGCGGTCGGCTGGGTTTACCAGTACGCGCTCGTGGATCGCAGTGGCAAGCACGACCTGGCCGAGCTGCGAGCGTTCCAGGACTTCCACCTGCGCTACGCGCTCGCCAGCGTGCCGGGCGTGGCCGAGGTGGCGTCGGTGGGCGGTTACGAGCGCCAGTACCAGGTCGAGGTGGACCCGGCGCGGCTGAACGCCCATGGACTCTCGGTGTCCGACGTGACGAGCGCGGTGCGCCGCAGCAATCGCGAGGTGGGCGGCCGCGTCATCGAGATGTCGGGCAGGGAGTACTTCGTCCGCGGCCGCGGCTACATCCGCTCATTGGACGACCTGCGCAGCGTTGCGGTCGGCGTGGACCGCCGCTCGGGCACGCCGATCCGCGTGGCCGACCTGGGCCGCGTGTCGTTCGGGCCCGACATCCGCCGTGGCGTGGGCGAGCTGGACGGCATCGGCGAAGCGGTGGGCGGCACGATCGTGATGCGCTACGGCGAGAACGCCGCCGAGGTCATCGCGCGCGTGGAGCAGAAGCTGGCGGAGCTCAAGCCGTCGTT
>JANNKI010000328.1:0-11770 GCA_031396225.1 bacterium
GTCGGCGGTGCGCACGCGGGGGCCGCTGCGCGGCGAACGGGCGATGGGCTTCCCGGGCGCATCGGGCTATAGGGCAGGCCCCCCGGAGGGGGCTCGTGTGGCCGGAACTCTAGCAGAACCGGACTCGCGCCGTGCTCCCGCTGGGGGCGGCCCGGGGGGCCTGTCTTACACGTCCCAGCGGGCCGTGGCGTGCGCAGGCCAGGCGCCCTCGCCCATGCGGTCGCCGCCCACGCGGGAGAGCGCCGAGAACAGCGTCAGGTCGGCCGACACGTTGCCATCGATGCCGCGGAGCGCTTCCTCCAGCACCAGCAGCCGGCGGCGGATCTCGCTGGCATCGAGCCCTCGCGAGAGCGCGCGCAACTCCGCGAGCTTGTCGCGATTCACCAGCGACTCCGCCGGGGCGCCGTAACGAAGCCGCAGCGCGTCGCGCAGCAGCAACTGGTGGAACTCGAGCGTCTGTCGCAGTCGTTCGCGGCCGGCCTTGCCGAAGCCGGTCAACTTCTGCACGGCGCTCCAGAGCGCCTCGGGCTTCCGGGCGAGCGCCGGCGTGAGCAGGGCCAGCGCCGCGTCGCGTTGTTCGAGCAGGCCGGGCTCGACGTCGCGCATGGCGAGTGCGCGAGCCAGCGACCCGGCCGAGAGCGCGGCCAGCATGCGGATTTTCGCGTCGTCCTCGATGTCGGAGTGCTCGCGCAGCACGTCACGCACGAGGGACTCCGGGAGCGGAGCGAATCGCACGCGCTGGCAGCGCGAGCGGATGGTCACGGGCACTCGCGACAACCGTGCCGTGGTGAGCACCCAGAGGGTCGAGGCCCCCGGCTCCTCGACGCTCTTCAAGAGCGCCGAGAACTGGTCCTCGCGCATGCGGTCGCAGTCGCGCACGACGACGACCCGGCGGGACGCCGTGTGGGGCCGGTAGCCCAACTCGGCGATCAGTTCGCGCGTCTGCGAGATGCGGATGCTGGCGGCGCGCTCGTACTGGAACACGTACAAGGGGTCGGCGCGGAGCTTCTCGAACGTGTCGATGATCGTGCCCTCGAGTGTTTTCTCCTCGCCCGAGAGCGGGAACAGCAGCTTAAGGTCCGGGTGCTGCAGCGTGCTCGACATGCGGCAGCCGCGGCACTCGCCGCAGGCGTCGGACGCATCGCCTGGAAGCGCCAGCGGTACTTCACCAAAGAGACTCGGGGCAGCGTCCACCGGTGCGGCGCCCGGCACGCGCTCGCACAGCGCCGCGCGCGCGAACGCCAGCGCGGCCGTGCCCTTGCCCACGCCAGCCGCGCCGTGGAACAGGTAGGCGTTCGCGTAGCGGCCGCGCGACACGACGCCGCGCAGGAACTCGGACACGCCGGGTTGACCCAGCAGCGAGGCGAGGCGAACGCTGAGCATGGCGCTAGCGGAGCCAGGACTCGGGGTTCATGGGCGACGAGCCCTTGCGTACCTCGAAGTGCAGCATGGGACCCTTCAGGGATCCGGTCTCGCCCGAGCGGCCGATCACCGCCCCGGGCTGCACTTCGCTGCCCGTGCCCACGTTCACTTCGGACAGGTGGCTGTAGATGGTGTAGTAGCCGTCGCCGTGGTTCAGCACCACCATCCCGCCCACGCCCTCGTAGTCGTCGTTGGCGAAGTCCACGCGCCCCTTGGCCACGGCCTGCACGGCCGTGCCCACCGGCACCGCGATGTCGATGCCGTCGTTACGGACCTGCGTGCCGAAGCGCGGGTGGGTCTCGAGTCCCATGCGGCCCACGACGCTGCCCCGCACGGGCCATTCCAGCTGGCCCTGGCCGCGGATGAAGTCGCCGCTGTAGGGCTGCGCGCGGCCCTCGCCGCGCGCCTTCTCGGCCGCGGCGCGACGCGTGCGCTCGAGGCGCGCGAGCAGGCCGCTCAGCGCGCGGGCGCTGCGCTCCAGTTCGGCCGCGGCGGCCTCGTACTCGCTGCGCTTGGACTGGATCTCGCGCACGGTGCTTGCGCGCGACTGGCGCAGGTTCGCCAGCTTGTCGGACTCGCGCGTTGTGCGTTTCGCGGTGCGCGAGAGATCTTGCAAGTTGCCCTCGAGCTTTCGCTCGCTCGCCTCGACGTGTTCCTTCTCGGTACGCACGTTCTCGAGCAACAGGCGATCCTGCTCGGCCACCATCTGCAGGAAGTCCCAGCGCATCATGAGCCCCGCGAACGAGCGCGTGGAGATCAGGAACTCCATCTCGCGCGCGGGCCCCACCATGTAGATGCGACGCAGTCGTCGCGCCAGCCGGCTACGCTGCGATTGCAGCGACGCCACGCTCCGTTGCAGGTTCGCGCGCGTGAGTTCGAGTTGCTGGTCGAGACGCTGGCTGCGCGTGCGCAGGTTGCGCAGCCGGCGGCGCGTGCCGGTCAGCTCGCGCTCGGTGCGCCTGAGCGCACCCATCGCGCGCGTCTCCTGGCCTTTGAGCGCTCCGGCCTGCGCGCGCTTCTCGCGCGCCTGGCGGGTGAGCATCTCCAACTCCTGCCGCTTGGCGGTCTCGAGGCTGTCTTGCGAGTACCCCGTGCCCGGCAGGCCCGGGAGGCTCGACAGGGCGAGCAGGGCGAGCAGCCCGATGCGCGCGACCGCCGGGTACCTCACGAGCCGATGTTTCGCAGGATTCTCGTGAGCGCCGCGGCGGACGCCACCCAGGCGACCGCCAGCGCGACGCCCACGAACGTCAGCGACCAGGTCCACGGCAGGTACGTGAGTCCCACGAGCCGGGGCGCCAGCCCTTGCTGGAGCGCGAACACCAGCAGCAGTGCCGCCACCGAGGCGAGCAGCGTGTGCATGAGGGCTTCGAGCACGTAGGGCGTGGCGATGAACCGGTCCGTCGCACCCAGGCGCAACATGATCTCGATCTGCTGGCGGCGCGCCACCACGGTCAAGCGCAGCGTGTTGAACAGCACCATCACGATGGCCACGGCCACCATCGCACCCGCGGCCCAGGCGGTCGCACGCATGCCGCTTGAGAAATCGTCCAGCCGGCGCACGTACTCGGCACCGTAGCGCACATCCTCCACCTCGGGGAACTCCAGCACCTGCTTGGCGGCCTGTTCCATGGCGGCGAAGCTCAGGAGCTCGGGCTTGAGCCGCACGCGCAGCGAGGCGGGCAGCGGATTGTCGTCGACACCCGAGAGCAGGTCGGGATCGCCGATCTGTTCCGACAGCTCGGACCACGCCTGCTTGTGGTCCACGTACGTGGGCTCGCCGAAGTAGAGGCGAATCTTGTCCATGAGCGTGGCCAATTGCGCGTCGCTCACCTCGTCCTTCAGGTACACGATCATCTCGCGCCGGTCGCCGATGGCGGCGAGCGCCTGGCGCGCGTTGTGGTCGAGCAGCACGAAGATGCCGCACAGCGTGAGCGCCGCCGTGAGCGACACCACGGAGGTCACGGCGAGGCCGCGATGGGCCCGAAAGCTCCGCCAGGCCTCGCGCCAGAAGTAGACATGCATGGCTCAGGCCCCTCCCTTGGTCGACGGCGGGAACAGATCGGCCTGGTGTTTGGGCGTCGTCGCGTCGTCGCCGGGCTCGGCCGTGGCCTTGGCCGACGAGGGCGCGGCCGCTCTAGCCACCGACGAGGCCGGGGCCGCGGTGGTGGCGTCACGCAGCCGGCCGTCCTCCAGCATGTAGCGCCGGCCGCCGATCACGTTGGCCACCTCGGCGCGCGTGGTCCCGAGCAGCAGTGCGGCGCCCTCGCGATGGATGCGCAACAGCAGCGACAACACCTCGGCCGCGCTCTTCGGCTCGAGCGCGCCGGTGGGTTCATCGGCCAGGATGAGCGCCGGCCGGTTCACGATGGCGCGCGCGATCGCACAGCGCTGGCGCTCGCCGAACGACAGTTCGGCCGGCAACAGGTCGCGGTGTGATTCGAGCCCCACCTCCTGCAGCGCGCGGCGCACCTTGGGCGCGACGTCGGCGTCCACGTGCTGGCCCGAGATGTACAGCGCGAGCGCCACGTTCTCGTACACCGTGCGATCGGAGAGCAGCCGGAAGTCCTCGTAGATCACGCCGATGGTGCGACGCAGCAGTGCCCGGTGCGAGCGCGTGAGTCGCCCGCCGCGAAACGTGCCCACGGTGACCACGCCCGACGTGGGCTGCGTCTCGTGCGTGATGAGCCGCAGCAGCGTCGTCTTGCCCGCCGCGCTGTGGCCCAGGACGACGGCGCACTCGCCCTCTTCCATGCGCCACGTCACGTCGTCGAGCGCCAGGCGCGCTCCATAGCGCTTGGTCACGTGCTCGAATGAGATCATCGCGCCTCCTGGCTGCGGTTCGCCTCGCGGCGTGGGCTACAGGTCGCGGTACTCGATCTGGGCCTTGGCGCGCAGGGTCTTGAGCCACGCGTCGTATTTCTCGCGAAACTGCGCCTGCGCCACGGCCTCGGGAAGCTCCTCCTTGATCTCCGACAAATCGTAGGACCGTTCGGGCTTGCGATCGGCGACCTTGAAGATGTTGAAGCCCTGCGGGTTCGTGAGCACCTCGCTCACCTCGCCGACCTTGAGGGGCTCCAGCCCCGCGCGTATGTTGGGCTGCAACTGTCCGAGACTCAAGAAACCCACATCGCCATCGGGGCCGGCCTGGCCGGGGTAGGTGCTGTGGCGCTTGACGAGTGCCGCGTAATCGCCGCCCTTGACCGCCTGGTCGCGCACCCACTTCGCCAGCTCGAACGCGTGCTCGATGTCGGCTTCGGTGGGCGTGACCTTCACCAGGATGTGGCGCGCGTGCACCTCCACGATGGGGGCGCCGTTCGCGTCCACCGAGTCCTTGCCGGCGGGGCTGCGCACCGTGTCGCGCTCGATCGTCTCGACAATGTGCCAGCCGTAGGGCGTGCGCACCGGGGTGGACGGCCTGCCCGGGGCCTGCGCGAATGCCGCGTCCTCGAGCGTGGGATCCAGCTGGCCGCGACGGAAGAAGCTCAGGTCGCCGCCCGACTTGGCGCTGCCCGGGTCGTCCGAGACCTCGGCGGCCACCTTGGCGAACTTCTCGCCCGCCAGCAGCCGCTTGCGGATGGCCTCGGCCTTCGATTTGCCCGCCTTGAGCATGGCCGAGTCGGGCGACGGCGTGATCTGGATCACTTGAAGTTTCAACTGCGCGGGCACCTTGGGGAACTTGCTCATGTTCGCCAGGTAGTAGCTCTCGGCCTCGGCCTGCGGTACGGGCTTGCGCGGGAACATCTTCCGCACCACGCGCTCCTCCAGCATCTGGCGCTCGACATCGCCCTTGTAGCGCTCGCGCAGCCGCGCCTCGTTGGTATTCTCGCGCTGGAGCTGCTGCGCGAACGCCTGTTCGCCGCCCAGGCGCGACTTGGCCTCGGCAATGGCGCTCTCCACCTGCTTCGCCACCTCGGCCGGGGTCACGGTGATGCCCTGGCGCTTGGCTTCGGCGAGAAGCAGCTTCTCGTCGATCAGCTGGTCGAGCACCTGGCGCCGGAGCGTGTCCACCTGATTGGAGTCGGGCCGCGCCTGCGCGCGCTGGAGGAACAGGAACAACTGCTCCTCGACATCGCTCGCGAGCACGGGCTCGTCGTTGACCATGGCGGCGATGGCGTCCAGCGCCACGTTGTCCCGGGCCGTGGCGGGAGGGCGCGGGGCCGGCTGGCGCGCGGGTGCTGCGGCCGGCGTGGTGGCGGACTTGGCCCCGGGGGCGGGCGCGGCGAGCGCGAGGGCGGCGAGCGCGGGCAGGAGCGACAGGGCGAACCAGGCGGCGCGGCGGTTGATCGCGGACAAGACGGGAGACCTCCGATTCAGGTGCGGTGCGGGCGCACGATATAGGCCCACCCGCCGGATGGGGAGCGCTCGTTCGAGCGCCGGCCAGTATAGCGAGTGGGCCGCGACTCGCCCACCCGATACGCGGCGTTCCGCGCGCGCATTCCCCGCACCCGCGAGGATTTGCGCTTTCGGGACAGGCGCGAGGGCGCGCCCGACAGCGTTGGGAGCGGCCGCACCCGCGCTGGGGGGCCATCGGCTGCGCGGTCCGTGCGGCTATGGGAAGGTGACCGCGTGACTTCCGACGTGCGACTCCGGCGGGTGCTGGCCGTGGCCGCGCTGCTCGCCGGCTTCGGCGTGGCGCTGCCGCGATTCCTCACGCACGGCCCCTACCCGCGACTCGGGGCCCGGATCGGCGAAGGCGGCGTGGTGCAGCGTGTGCTCGGGCCGCCCGCGCGCGGCACGCTCGAGCCCGGCGACCGGCTCATGAGCCTGAACGGCCTGGCGCTCGCGGATAGCGCCGTGCGCGTGCGCCTCGCCGCCGAGGGCTGGCCGCGCGGGCCACTCGATCTGGAGTTCGAGCGCGAGGGCGTGCTGCGCCGCGTCACGCTGCCGCCCACGCGGCTCTCGCCCTGGGAGCGCTTCCGGCTCTCGGCCTACCCGATCGCCGTGGCCATGGCCGCGCCACTGGTGGCGTTCCTCTTGGTGTGGCGCCGCCCCGACCTGGGCACGGCGTGGGTGTTCCTGTGGTACGCCACGTTGGACGGGCTCGGCGTGCTGCGCACCGTGTTCCCGCATGCCCAGGTGCAGGGCGAGCCGTTGTTCCGCGGCTACCTCACGCTTTACGACGGCTTGGTGCTGCTCTATCCGGCGAGCTTCGTGCACTTCATGTCGGTGTTCCCGCGCCCACGCTGGCGCGCCGGCTCGCGCGTGCGAAACCCGTGGTTCTGGCTGGCGGCGGTGAGCTACGCGCTGCCGTTGGCCCTGCTGGTGGCGTTCGGCGAGGCGCGCGCCATGCCGCCCGACGTGCTCGGGGCCTGGTACCCGGGCGCGGCGGCGGTGATCGGCACCGCGTCGCTGCTGCTGCGCTACAGCCGCTCCGAGCCCGGCTGGTCACCCACCACAACGCAGCGCGTGCTGGCCGTTGTGGTCGCACTCGCCATGCTGGTGAGCAACCTGGGATTCGGCGGCGACCGCGTGGATCCCGTGCTGGCCGCGGCGGCACCCACCGCACCCATCCACGTGCTGTTCACCGTGGTCCTCGCCATCTGGCTCGCCACGCCGTTCCTGCTCTCCTACCTGATCGCCGACGACGCGCTGTTCGACCCGCGCCGCCTGATCGTGGGCGGCCTGCCCTATGCGCTCCTCTCGGGCGTGTTGGCCGCCATCTACCTGGCGGTGGTGTTCGGCGGGCAGCGCCTGTTCGCCACGGTGACCGGCGAGCAGGCGCTGGCGTTCAACGTGATCGCCGCGCTGATACTTGCCTTTGCGTTCGCGCCCCTGCGCGAACGCGTGCAGCGCGCCATCGCGCGCGTGTACGGGCGCGATCCCGAAGCTCTGCGCGCCGCTCTCGACGCGGCGGGCGACAGCCTGCTGTCCGCACTCGACCGCAACGAGGTACGCGGCGCGGTGGAGAGCGGCATCGAGCGCGGGCTCCATCGCCAGGTGGACGTGGCCTGGCCCGACAACCGACCTCCCCTCCTGGCTGACCCGGCGCGCGTGCCCGACTTCGCGCGCGGGCCCATCACGGCGCTACTCACCCAGGCGGGCGTGCGCCTGGACAACCTGCGGCTGACCGCCGAGCGAGCCTCGGCCACGCGTGCCGAGCTGCGCGCGCTGCAAGCACAGGTGCAGCCGCACTTACTGTTCAATGCCTTGAACGCCCTGGCCTATCTCATCGAAATGGACCCCATGGCGGCGCAGCGCTTCACCGGCCGCCTGGCCGACATGCTGCGCTACACGGTTGAAGCCGGGAAGCGGCAGGCGGCACTCCTGTCGGACGAGATCGCGTTCGTGGAGGACTATCTGGGTGTGGCGCGCGAGCGCTACGAGAACCCGCTGCACTTTCGTTACCGCGGCGACCCGGCGCTGCTGTCGGCGAGCGTGCCGCCGCTGTTGTTGCAGCCACTGGTGGAGAACAGCTTGAAGCACGGCATCACGCCCGGCGAGACGTCGTTGCGCATGACGCTCGACGCGCACGAGGAGAATGGCTGGTTCGAACTGGAGTTCGCCGATGATGGCGTGCCGCACGGGAACGGCACCGCCAGCCTTGGCGTGGGTTTGGAGAATCTGGAATCGCGCGTGCGGCACTTCGCTGGGCCGAACGCGCGCGTGCAGGCCATGCCACGAAGCGACGGCGGATTCGCCGTGCGCATGGCGTGGCCGATCCCGACCGGAGGAAGCGAGTGACGATGGACGGACGTCTACGAGTGGTGATCGCCGATGACGAGCCGCGCGCGCGGCAGTTTCTTGAAAAACTCCTGTCCGAGCACGCGCACATCGAGGTGGCGGGCGTGGCGAAGGGTGGCGGCGAGGCGCTGGCGCTGATCGCCAAGACGCGCCCCGACGCGGCGTTCCTCGACATCCACATGCCCGACCTGTCGGGGCTCGAGGTGGCACGGCACCTGAAGGGCGAGGACGCCCCGATCGTGGTGTTCGTGACCGCCTACGACCAGCACGCCGTGGAGGCATTCGAGTTGGCGGCGGTGGACTACGTGCTGAAGCCCATCCGCCGCGAGCGGCTCGCCGAGACGGTGCAGCGCGTGACACGCGAGGCCGAACTTGGCGCCAAGCGCTCGGGCAACGCCGCAGCGGTGCGCACGGCGCTGGCGGCGGAGCCGCTGCAGTCGAGCACCACGCGACTCCTGCGACTTCCGGTGCGCCACCGGCGCGAGGTGAAGCTGTTGGACCTCTCGCAGGTGCCGATCGTGTTCTCGCGCGACCGCCTGGTGCTGGCGCGCGCCGAGGGCAAGGAGTTCCTGGTGGACTACACGCTGCAGGAACTCGAGGAGCGACTGCCCGAGGGCCAGTTCGTGCGCGTCCACCGCGGCGCGCTGGTCAACATGAGCGCGATCGAGAGCTACGGCGCGGAGGACGGCGTGCTGGTGTTGCGGCTGAAAGACGGCACGCGGGTGGAAGCGAGCGAGCGGAGGGCGGCGGAGGTGAGGAGGAAGCTGCGGTAGGGGGACGAGTCAGATTCGTGCCCGGCATGAGTCACCGCGCCGCCTCCACCCGCTTCACCGGCCAGGGCAGTCGCGCGATGGCTTTCTCGTCCACGCGCGGCTGGTACGCCGCGGTGAGCGAGTCGGTGAACTGTTCGAAGCGCGCGTCGCGTGCGAGTTCGGCGGCACTCCCGGCGATGTTCTGGCGGAGCGGCTCGGGGAGTTCCTCCCACGTCTGCTGCGCCACGGTCTTGTCCACGAGCTGCAGGATCCGCCAGCCGGTGGCCGCCTTTTCGGGGCCGAACCATGCGCCGGGCTGCTGCTGCGTGAACATCGCCTGCAGCACCGCCCAGGCCGGATCGTCGCTCGGATAGCGCACGTCGGTCACCCTCACCGCCAGCGTCGGATCCACCTTCTTCGCCGCGTCGGCCAGTGGGCCCGACAGGCCGCCCGCGCCGGCCACGCGCATCACCAGTACGGAGTCGGGCGTCTCGAACACTGCCACGCGCGCCGATTGGAGCCGCGTGAACTGAGGCTTCACGCGCTCCCACGCCATGGCCACCTGCTCGGGGCCGGGCGGCGGAACGCTCGCCACCGCGATGGCGTACACGCCTTCCATGAGCGATTGCTCGCGGCGGGCGCGCAGGCTCGCGGCCACGTCCGGCTCCTCGTGCAGGTGGCGGCGACGCGCCTCGATCAGGGCCACGCGCGTCATCACCTGCGCCTCGATCCAGATCTCGATCGCGGGCAGCAACTGGAACGGCGGGCGCTGCGCATCGGCGCGCTGCAGGTCGGTGAGCGCGTCGCCAAGTGTGTAGGTGCCGCCTCGGTAGGTGGCGAGCGGCGCGCGCCGCATCTCGGGCGTGGGCTCGATCGGATCCACCGGCGACGACACCCGGAACAGCAGTTGCGAGCCGCCGAGGGCGGACCGCACGTCGTAGTCCTGCTTCATGTCGAGGTAGGCGCGATTGAACGCGGCGCGGTACTTGCGCTGGCGCGCCAGCTCCTCGAGCGAGGCGCGCAGCGATTCGTAGGGGCCCTGCTCGCGCGGCTGGCGTTCGCTCACCTTCATCAGGAACCAGCCCTCGCGCATCTCGTAGGGGCCGCCGACCTGGTCGATGGGCTGGGCGCGGAGCGCCTTGTCGAGCGGGTCGGGCAGCGCGCCGGGCGCGATGAAGCCCATGTCGCCGTCGGCCGGCAGCAGGCCGGGCAGCGTGTACACCTGCGACACGCGGATGAACGGCTCGCCCGCGCGAAGCCGGGCCTGGGCCGCCAGCGCCGTCGCGCGCGAGGAGGCATAGATCATCCAGATGTGCGCCTCCTGCTTACGCGCTTCATAGAGCGCGCGCGTCTCGGCCTCGGTCACGCGCTGGCCCTGCGGGGCGACGCGCGCATAGAGGGACTGGAGCAGCAGGCGCCGCTCCTCGTCGCGTGCGTTGTTCAACACGAACGGGTTGTTCCCATGGCCCGACCGGTGCGCCAACTCCAGCAGCAGCGCGCGCCGGCGCAGGTCGTTCACGAACTGGGCCTTGGCCTGGTCGGGCAGGCCGGGGTACTGAGCCTCGGCGCTTCGCGCCGCCCGCTCGTAGTCCTGGACGGTCACTCTCTGGCTGCCGACCTGGATGATCGGTTTGCTCCCGGGCGAACAGCCGGCGAGCGCGAGCAAGAGCGCGAGCATGAGCATCATGGCGAGCGCCCGGACGACGAGAACGAGACGGGTCACGGCGTGATTCCTTTCGGGGCGAGGACGTTCATGCGATTCGAGCCCGCGCAGATTACCCGGACCCTCCCTCGGTCCGCGAGCCGGGCGGGCGGTGGTCGTCCCACCACCGGCCGCGCTCGTCACCCTGCGCTTCCTGCGGAATCGTCATTCCGCGAGACTCGCACGCGGCCGGGACTCCGGCCCCGCTCACCCGGGCGAGCCGCGCCTGGGTCCGGGCTCCCCGTAGCGACCCGTTGGAGGACAGGATGTCGAGAAGCCGTTCCCGAACCCGCGCGCTGGCCCTGATCACCGTCGTTGTCTGCGTGTCCGCGCTCCCCGCCTCCGCCGAGATGGCGTGGCCGAAGAGCGCCCTCTCGGGGCACGTGCAGGCCTGGTTCGCGCAACTGCGCGGCACCGAGGCGGACGCCCGCAGGTTCTTCACCGAGCACATCGCGCCCGCAGCGCTCGCCGACGCGCCGGTGGAAGAGCGACTTCAACGGCGCACGATGACGATCGAACGCACGCAGGGCCTCACACCGCTCGAGGTGGTCAACGACGACCCCGCCGCGATGGACGTGCGCTGCAAGGCCGGCAATGGCGACCAGGTGGTGGCGATGTTCGAGGCGGAGCCGGCCCCGCCGCACCGCATCGTGGGCGTGCGGCTGGAAGCCGTGGGCCCGACCGGCGAGGGCGCGCCCCGGCGCCCGGTCGGCCCGCTGCTGGAGGACGCCGAGGTGGCTCGGCAAGCGCGCGCCCACCTGGACGCACGCGCCGCGGCCGGCGACTTCTCGGGCGTCGCACTGCTCGTGCGCGGCGACCGCACGCTGCTCGCCCAGGCGTGGGGCCTGGCCGACCGCGCGAAGAACGTGCCCGCGAAACTCGACACGCGCTTCAACGTGGGCTCGATCGGAAAACTGTTCACGCGCGCGGCGGTGGCGCAACTGGCTCAAGCGGGCAAGCTGTCGCTGGACGACAAGCTCTCGCGCTACCTGCCGGACTTCCCGCACGCCGACGCCATCACGCTCGACATGCTGTGCGAACACCGCTCGGGCGTTGGCGACTTCTTCAATGAGAAGTACGACGCCATGGACCGCTCGAAGCTGCGCCACAACCGCGACTACCTGGCGCTCATTCGAGAGCAACCCCTGTGGTTCGCTCCCGGGACGAGCCAGCGTTACTCGAACGGCGGCTACGCTCTCTTGGGCGAGGTGAT
>JANNKI010000362.1:0-4710 GCA_031396225.1 bacterium
GGTTCTACCGGCTGCACGTTCGCTGACGCGATTCAGCGCCTGAGCGACAGCGCCGGAGCGGACCCCGGCGAGCACGCGCGCACGAGATCCCCCGCGCGCACCTCGCCCTCTGTGAGCCGCGCGCGCGCTCGGCCCGGGCCATCGAGCGCCGTGACGACCAGCGCGCCCACGCGCGCCCCCTCGTTCAGCCGAAGGAGATCCTCGTCGAACGTCTCGATGCCGGAGCGCCACACCTCGAGCCGCTGACCCGGCGTGAGCCCGCGCGACGCCCCCACCGCCAGGACGCATGCCCCGTCGTCCGCGCTCTCCACCAGGGCGTGCCAGCGGGCCTGAACTCGAAGTTCGAGCGTGCGCGTGAGGTCTTCGAGCACCTCGCCGAGCACTTCGGCCAGCAGCGTGGCGGGCGTTGCGCCGATCGGGTTCGGCAGTGGTTTCGACACGGTGGCGGTGCCTCGCTCTGCACGGTCGCGTGCGGCAGCCGTCTCGATGATCACCGACCCGTCCCGCACGTCGAGCATGCGCAAAGTCACGCGCACCCGGGCGCGCGATCGGGACTCCGGGGCGCTAGCGCCCCAGCGCCAGAGCTTTCCGCGTTCGCGACGGTCCTCGTGCGTGAATTCCGACAACGTGCCGGTCACCACGACGTCGGCGTGAACGCGGCGAGCGGCCACGAGTGCTTCGCCATCCTCGACGGATCGGGAAAAGCCGGTGGTCGACAGCAGTGACACTTCGCACGACGGTTGCCGGCCGAGCGAGTCGGCGAGCAGCCGGCTCACGAGCGCCGCCGGATCGGAGCCGGTCCACACCGCCCAGGAGTGGTCGGTCGCATCCGCGAGCGACAGCAGCGCCACGAGCGTGCGCGGTGGAACGCAGTCGCCGGGCGACGGGGCCGCCAGGGCAGGCGCGGGCCACGCCGCCAGCAGAACGGCGGCGAACAATGACGATGCGCGGGCAGCGCGGGACGGCTTGCGGCGGGACGCCACGGGCGACTCCTGGACGACGGCCCCGAGAGCTCCCGGGGATCCATGCACGGACGCCGGGTCCTTCCGGGCACTCCTTCGTCATTGCACGTGGCGGACCACGCGCGGGGGTGCGCCAACTCCACGCCAATCGTCAGTTCCGGCCACGCGACGGACGCGCGCGTGGGGCGGGGCACCCATCCGCGGGCGGACTCACCCGAGCGCACGGGGGTGGGTCAGCGCGGCATGACCAGGCGGTCGCCGGGATCCTCGCCCTCGAGCACGGCCGGGTACTCGGCCGGAAGCTCGCGCAGGCTCTCGATGAACAGCGGCACGTCGGCGTCCAGCTCCCCCAGGGCCTCCGGCCCTGGCGCCACCTTGAGGATCTCGTAGAGCGTGGTGCGCTGCGCCGGCGTGAACCCGGCCTCGCGGATCAACGTCTCGATCTCGGCCACGGTCGTCTTGTTCACGTGGCCGGTGGCGAGGTGCACGTTCTCCTCGAACAGCGTCCCACCGAAGTCGTCCGCGCCGAAGTGCAACGACACCTGCCCGGTCTTCTTCCCCTCGCTGAACCACGACGCCTGGATGTGCTCGAAGTTGTCGAGGTAGAGCCGGCTCGCCGCCAGCACGCGGAAGTACATGCTCGCCCCGGCGATGTGCGGCACCCTGGATTCCATGGGCGTGTTGCCACGCTTGTAGCTCCACGGCACGAACGCGGTGAAGCCCTTGGTCTCGTCCTGGAGCTTACGGATGTGGTCGAAGTGCTCCACGATCTCGGCCGGCGTCTCGACGTGGCCGTACATCATGGTGGCCGTGGAACGCATGCCCACGGCGTGGGCGTGGCGGTGCACGTCCAGCCAGGCCTCGGGCCCGCCCTTCTTGACCGAGATGCGCTTGCGCACGCGCGTCGCCAGGATCTCGGCGCCGCCGCCGGGCAGCGTGCGCTGGCCGGCCTGGTGGAGTGCTTCGAGCACGCCGCGGAGCGAGAGCCCGCTCACCTCGGCCATCTGGTGGATCTCGGGAGCCGAGAAGAAGTGCGGCGTGATCTCGGGGTAGCGGCTGCGCGACTCGCGCACGATGCTCGTGTAGAAGCTCCACGGGATCTCGGGGTTCAATCCGCCCTGCAGCAGCACGGTCGTGGCACCGAGTCGGCGGGCGTTCTCCATCATGGCCATCACGCCTTCCACGTCGTGCGTGTAGCCGTCCGCGGCGGGCTTGCCGACCTTGCGGTAGAACGCGCAGAAGTGGCAATCGACCGTGCACCAGTTGGTGTAGTTGGGATTGGTGTCGATCACGTAGGTGACGATGCGCGGGTCGGTCCTCCGCATGCGCATCTCGTTCGCGAGCGAGCCCAGCTCCACCAGCGGGGCCTCGGTGAGCAGGAACACCCCTTCTTCGCTGCCCAGGCGCTCGCCGCGCAACATCTTCTCCTCGATGCGATTCCACACGGTCGGGGGGGCTCCTCGCGCCGGACTTGAGGCTGGGGGTCGCGGCCCACGTGGCCGCGATGATGGGCGAGAATACACCGCGTGGAACGGGGCGCCAAAGCAACGCGCCCGCCCCCGGGGTGCGGGACGGGCGCGGGAATCGCGGTGTGGCCCGGCGCTACTGCTCGCGCCAGGACAGCGTCACGAACTGGCCGCCGTACTTGGCCAGCGCCTGGGAGATCGCGTCGCTCGAGTAGAGGATCGTCATACCGCCGTTCGCCTTGATCTTCGTTTGGCCGCTCACGATGACTCCACCCAGGATCCACGCTTGACCATTGATCTCGAGGTCGCCCTCGACGTACATGAGCCCCCTGAAGTGGAAGCCGGCGTTCAGGCGAAGGTCTCCGTCAACATAGAGGAGCCCCTCGCCGTCCAGACTGTGGAACGCCACGGTCGCGGACTTGTCCTGCGTTGTGCTGTTGTTGTCGAAGTAGTTGAGCCCGGTCACGCTGGCGGCGGGCCAGGCCGGCGCGCCCATCCACGACCAGAAATCGCTCGGCTGCATGCTGAACGCTGCCCACGGGCCGGCGTAGAAGCCGGTCTGGTTCGGCGAGAAGCCCGCGGGGCTGCCGGATGCACCCGACGCGCCGCCACCACCGATGCTGCTCGTGCTCCACGCGCCGGGCAGGTGGCCGCCGGCGGTCTCGTTGTCGATGCAGTGCGTGGCATCGCCGGGCATGACACCACGCCCATCCTCGCCATCGTCGTAGGGGGTGTCGCCGAAGTGGTTGTAGCCACAGATAAAGGCGTTGCCGACGAAGTCGATCGGGATGTCCGCCGCAAGCGCGGCCTTCACGTTGACGGGCGTGGGCTTTTGGATCACATCCGTGATCACCGTGCGGCGCGCGGGGCCCACCCGTCCGGTCGCGGTGATGGTGTACACGGGCAGACCCGTCGCGGTGTTCATGGACGGGTTGAGCGCGGGGTCGTAGCGCATGACCACGGTCCCGGTGGGGTCCTTCTTCCAGCCGATCGTGAGCACGTCGGGGCCACGCGTGTCCTTTGTATAGTTCAGGTAGGAACCAACCGGCTGTCCGGTCGCGAGGGCGACCGAGTCGGCCCCCAGCGCCGGCACGCTACCCGCGATGGTGTTGAACACCTGGCACACGTCGTCGGCGTCGCTCGGGTCCATGAGCGTCTCCTGGTTGCGGATGCGGGCGAGCGCCTCGCCCACACCCGCCTCCGCCGTGTTCAGGGACTGCCGCATGCGCTGGTCGTTCCCGGCGAGCCCGCGATTGAGACTCGCCCCGGCCATGAGCACCAGCCCCAGGAGCGTCATGACCATCAGGATCAGCATGGCCATGACCAGCGCGATGCCGCGCTCGTTCTGATGCACTCGAGCCCTGATCATGTGCATACTCCCGTCAGCGGATGAAGACCACGAGCGCACCGGTCGTCGCGCTTGCCTTCACACCGGCCGCGAGGTCGGTGAGGTAGGGCGACGGTGGCGCCGTGGTGTTCAGGCCATAGTTGAAGTTGGCGGACGCGAGCGCCGGCACCATGTTCACCACCGAGCTGGCCGACGGATCCACGCCGGAGCTCTGGATGAGGCCCAGGTCCATGAAGTAGACGACCACGCCGCCGCCGTAACCGGCGGTGGAGGTGCGGAAGCCCACCGCGAGGTCGGTGCGGCCTGTCAAGCCGCCGAAGTCCGCCGGGCTCATGCTCAGAACGATGCCGGGAGCGTCGATGCCGCGCACCAGGCTGAACGTGTAGGGCGTGACGAGGCCCAGGTTGCGGAACTGGTAGATGCGCCCCTGCGAAGTGCTGCGCTGGGTGCCGACGAAGAAGTCCTTCCAGCCGTCGCCATCCGCATCCAGGCAAACGATCGTCGTGGGCGCGACCCCGCCGAACGTGACGGCATAGCGCTGGACGAAGCGATTGCCGATGGTCCGGCCACGGTTCTCGTATACGACCACCTGGCCGTTGTAATCACTCGTGCGCGTGGCCACGAGCAGGTCGCGGTCGCCGTCGTTGTCCATGTCGGCGAGCGTCATGCCGTTCACCTCTCCCATGATCGACGCGGAGATGGAGTTGAACTTCTCGTCGCGCGTGAACGAAGGCGTGGTGGCATCGTCGCTCAGCCACACCTCGATCGAGCCCTGGCCGGCCGTGGCCGACTTCGTGCCCACGATGATGTCGGGCATGGCGCCGCCGCCCACGTCCATGGTGAGCACCGCCTGCACGTCACCATTGTCGTTCGTCTTGTAGTTCTTGCCCGGGCTGTAGCTGGTGGGCAGGTAACCCTCGTTGTTGCTCGAGCC
>JANNKI010000420.1:0-4603 GCA_031396225.1 bacterium
GCGACCGTCTGGATGTCGTCGATGTCCTGGATCCCCGGAATATAGAGCACCGGGCGCCCCATCTCGGTCGCGCGCCCGATGGCCTCCTCGATGGCGTCGATGCCGGCGAGGCGGCGCATGAACGGCTTGCGGCCCGACTGCGCGAGCGACATGAAGTAGAGCACCAGCAGGAAGTACAGCAGCGTGAACACGAGCACGCTGGTGCGCGTGGAGTTGAACCACGTCTCGCGGGCGATCGCCGGGCCGGCGTTCGCGAGCGACGGGGTGGCGCCGCCCGGGCCGTACGCCGTGATGCGGTAGAAATAAGGCGTGTTGCGCTCGACGCCCTGGTCCTCGCGTTCGGTGGTGGCCATGACGAGAGAATCCACGAGCACCCACGGACCCACGGGCGACGCGCCGCGCTCGAGGATGTAGCCGGTCACGATGCCGAGCCCGACCGAATCGTCCGGGGAACGCCGCCACTCGAGGCGGACGGCGGAGCCCGCGTCATTGGGGACGTCGTGGTAGTTGAGGCCCGAGGGAGGCGCCGGAGCCCGCACGGCCGGCTTCGCGTCCGACGTCGCGGCCGGTGTCGCCGCCTCGGTCACGGCCTGGGCGGCGGACGGCGCGGGGGCCACGGCGCACGCCCACACGAACAGCATCGCGCCAGCGACCGCGCGTAAGCTCGGGAAGTGGGACTTCAAGGGTCCTCCATGGACGCGACCGAATCCCATGAAAGAGCGCACGCTAACAACCCGCCCTGAACCGCGTCAACGACGAACGTACCGGCGCGTGCCTCACGGGACTCACCCGGCGATCCGTTCAACGTTCGCGCGCGGTACGGTCGCCCGCGTGCCGTCGTCGCCGAACTCCACCACCAGCACGCGCACGAGCGCCTCGGTGTCGAGCGCTCGAAGCTCCGCCGGCAACTCCACGACGCGCCCCAGTCGGCCGAACCACGGCTGGCGGATCACGCGCACGGCGCTGCCCAGTTCGAGCGAGCCGCCGGTGTCCTCGCGCCCGACCCCGGCGCCGCTGCCATCGCGCGGAATGAACAACTCAGGGCGCATGACGCCGGCACGGATCTGGGTGGCGCCGCTCACCGAAGCCACCTGCCCCGCACTTGCGCCGAGCAACTCCCACGTGCGGCCCGCCATGGCGATGTGGCCGAATCCCTCGGTGAGGACGAGCGTCAGCCCCAGGTCCTCCTGGCCGGTGATGGCCACGCCGAGGTCGCGGCCGAGCAGCGCTCGCAGGTCATGGTCGTCGAATCCACCCACCACCACCGCCGACACGCCCAGCTCGCGCGCACGCAGCAGCGTGGCGTGCGAGACGTGGCTCCCCCCCACCACCACCGCGCCGCGATGCTCCGCCAGGAGGTGCGCGGTCTCGAGCGGCTCGTCCGGCCGCGACGTGACCACTACGATGCGGCCGAAGGTTTCGCCACCCACGCCGAAGATGCCCTGGATGAGCGCGCCGCGGGACTCCACCACAACGCCCTCTCCCTCCATCACCTCGGCGACCACGCCACGCACGTAAGCGTTCACCTCGACCGGAATGGGACGCTCGCGCAACAGCAGCTGCCCCGTCACCGACGAGACCGCTTCGAGCGTCCCGTCCGCGGGCGACTCGACCTGGTGCTTCATCAGCCCGAACAGCGCCTTGGACGTGGCGATCACTTCGCCCTGCTTGACGAAGCTGCCGATGGGGCGCACGAGCGTCTCGCCCACCCGCGCAGGATCCGCGCTGAGCCGGACCGCCAGGTTCACGGTCTGGACGTTACCGGGTAGTTCTGCGCGCGCCACCACCGAATCGGGTCCGACCAGGTCCCCCTTCGACACCATGACTTCGCCGCGCAGCGGCAGTCGGCGCTCACGACGCACGCCGGTGTCGGCGGTGACGCGCAGACCAGGTGTGTAGGCGTGTCCCATGCTCACACCTCCCGAGCGTACAGATCGAGGGCCTGGTTCCACTTTCGCAGCTGCGTGATGCGCGTGGCCGGGTCCTCGGGTAGCATGAAGGGCCGGCGGCCGCGCGTGTCGACCACCAATCCCACCACACCGCCGCGAAGCGTGCGCGTGACCGGACGGCCGCGGCCCTCGCCCACGTCGAAGCCGCGCTCGGGCGTGGCCGTGACCCGCACGCGCCCGGTCTCGGGGAGCGACAGGCGGACGAGTTCGCCGAATGGCACATCGCGCGTCGTGGCCTGCCCGCCTTCGGGCGCCACCTCCACGTGGACGCAGGCCTGTCCCTTCTTGCCGTGACCCACGGGCGCGAGGCACGCGCCGAGCATGATCAGGCAGTCGCGCTCGAACACCTGCGTGGCGGCCAGCTCGTGAACGGTGGAGAGCACACCCAGCTGTGGGGTCATGAAGATGCTGTCCACCGCGAGCTCGGTGATCCCCTCCGGCAGGAATGCGTCGATCATCATGAGCATGGCCTGCGAGCGGCGCGGGGCGTGCGACAGGACGCCACCCGAGCCCACGAGCAGGCCCAGGTCCATGAGGTCGACGAGCGAAGCCCCCGAGCCGGCCTGCTCGAACGTGTCCGAGATGTCGCGGGCGGTCTGCTTGCCCTTGAGGCCCACGGCGAGCGCCTTGTGCTGCTCGAAAGCGAGCCGCAAGGCCTCGCGGCAGATGGCCTGTTCGATCACCAGGTCGTCCAGTGTCTGCGGGATGGTCGTCGGACGGATCATCTTGTTCTTGATGCGGTTGCGCAGCTCCACCTCGTCCACGGCGAATGGCACCCAGCGCAGGAGGTTCGCGATGCCTGCCTCGGCCATGACGTTCGAGACCGAATAACTCATGCCGAGGTTCGCGGACACCGTCCGGTTGAATACGGTGTCCTCCGTCTCGGGGACGCGAAACACCGAGAACACGTCCGTCGTTGCGCCGCCGATGTCAACGCCCACCACGGCCATGCCGTCGCGCTTCGCCACCTTCTCGATGATGAGTCCGACCGCACCCGGCGTGGGCATGATGGGCACCGGCGACCACGTCATGAGCTTCTTGTAGCCCGGGGCGTGCGCCATGACGTGCTCCATGAACAGCTCGTGAATGGCGTCGCGGGCCGGCTTCAGGTTCTCGCGTTCGAGTGTCGGCCGCAGGTTCGGCACCACGCTCAGCGCGGTCACCTTGCCGAGACAGTCCTGCACGAGTGCCGCGGCGTCCTGGTTGCCCGCGTAGATGACGGGCAGTTCGTAGCCCGCGCCAAGTCGTGCGCGAGGGTCCGCCGCGGCGATGATCTCGGCCATCTCGGTCACGCGGCGCACGTCGCCGCCGTCGGTGCCACCCGAGAGCAGGATCATGTCGGGTCGCAGCTGGCGCATGCGGCGGATCTTCTCGTGCGGTCGGCGGCCGTCGTTCAACGCGATCACGTCCATCACGATCGCACCCGCGCCGAGCGCTGCGCGCTGCGCGCTCTCGCCGGTCATCTGTAGTACCAACCCGGACACCATCATCTGCAGCCCGCCTCCGGCGCTCGACGTGCTGAGGTAGAGGTCCACGCCGTCCTCGCCCTGCTGCGGGCTCATGATGCGGTCGCCATCGAGCAGCTTCCGGCCGCGCAGTTCCTCGACCTCCTTGACCGCGTTCAGGACGCCGCGCGTGACGTCTTCGAATGGCGCCTCGACCGTGGTCGGCGCCTCGCCTCGCGTCGCCAGGCGATAGCCGTCGGGGCCGAGCTCGATCAGCACTGCTTTCGTGGTGGTGGAGCCGCAGTCGGTGGCGAGGATGGAACGGATGGACTCGGGGGCGGGGATCATGACTTCCTTGCCGACTGTTGACGTGCGTCGGCCGCCCGCTCGATCATGCCGGTGAGCGCCTCGAGCGCGTCGCGGCGTTCCACCAGCGCCGCGAGCCGGCGATAGTCGGGAAAGCGGAACAGCGCCTGCGCGAAGGGTTCGAAGAACAACATGGCCTGACCCGCGATCACCGAGAGCGGTCGCGTGCTCTCCAGCGTGAGGATCGCGGGCGTCTCGAGTCGCATGTCCGCGATGCGCTGGGCGAGTCTCTCCAACAGCGCGCGATCCTCGGGCGTCAGCTCAACGTCCGGCATGGGAGCTCCAGCATGCACGCACGCGGTCGCGCAATTCCGCCCGGCGCGCGCCCGGCATGGGCAGCGTCAGGGCGCGCGTGGTGTCGAGCCAGTGGCGATCGGCGAACGGCGACAGCAACACGCCGATCGGCACGTCGTCGATGCGGCGGACGTCGGGCCATCCGCGCCGCTGGCGCGCCAGCAGTCCGCGTCGCTCCGCGCCGTCTGCGCCGATACGGCAAGCGGCTGGGATGAACGCGGGCAACAAGCGCGAGCCCGCGAACGCTCCCAGGGCCAGCGCCAGCAGCAACGGCAGGCCCGCCAGCGCGATCATGAGCCACATCGCCAGCACGCCCAACGCAGCGATGCCGGCGGCGCCGGGGCGCTCGCTCCAGGGATCGAACGTCCACTCCACCACCGCGGGCGAGCCTGGCGTGTCCTCAGCACTGACCGTGGTCATGCCGGGAACGGGCCTGCGAGGACGCCGCTCCCCATCGTCGGATGGATCACCTGTGCTGCTCCTCGACGATCTTCGCGTAGTCCGTGCTGGACAAGAGGCCCGCAAACGCCTGCGGTTCCGCCACGCGGA
>JANNKI010000496.1:0-5605 GCA_031396225.1 bacterium
TCCAGTCCGGCGGCGGTGTCCGAAGGCACCGGGAACACGCGTCCAAGGCGGACGCGCCGGCCCCCGTGGGAAGTCGCCGATCGCGGAGGCACCGTGCCCTCCGCGGAACCCATCGACAGCGTGCCGGTTGCGATCGCCACTGACGCCAGGCCGGCCAATCGGGCGGCCCAAGGAGAAGGAACATGCTCTGGACTATCGCCGTCGTGTTGATCGGGCTCTGGCTGCTCGGCCTACTGACCTCGTACACGCTGGGCGGGCTCATCCATCTACTGCTCGCCATTGCGATCATCGCGGTCCTGCTCAGGGTCATTCAGGGCCGGCGGGCGCTCTAAGCGCCCCCTCGACCAGACGGGATGAATCACATGAAGATCCTTGGTTTCTTGCTTGTCGTTCTGGGAGCGCTCGTCCTGATCTATGGCGGAATCAGCTACAACAGGACGAGAACCGTTCTTGACGTCGGCCCGTTCAAGGCCACGGCTACCGAACAGAAGAATGTCCCCTTCTCGCCCATCATCGGAGGAATCGCTCTGCTCGGCGGCATCCTCCTCCTGGTCGTTCCCAGGAAGCCCCTTGCCTAGCGAACCCCTTCCCTGCTGTTCACGACTCCCCTCGCGACCTCCGGCCGAACGACGCTTCGGCCACTCGGACGCGGGGGGAAATCGGCGCGGATCGTCGCCCCGGTTGGCGAACCATCCCTCATGCAATCGGAGGACTCTCATGATGCGCGCACGTTCTTGGTTCACCTTCACCGCCTTGGCCGTGTCACTGCTGTCGGGTGCGACGGCCGCGAAGAGCAGCGAGGAGAAACGCTTCTACCTGACGCCATTCGTGGGATGGACCATGTTCGACAGCGAGCGTCGCTTCTCGAGCGGGCAGCAGTTCCGTGACGATGTGTACTTCGGCGGGCGCGTCGGAGCGCGACTGGTGGGCCCCGTGTGGCTCGACATCGCGGGCGGCTACACCGGAACCACAGATTGCCTGGACTGCACCGAAAGCTGGTCCCACATCTCAGGGAACCTGATGCTGAGTTCTTCCGAGTCGCACGCCATCAGCCCGTTCATCTCGCTCGGCGGCGGCGCGGCGCAGACCAAGCACGAGCTCGGTCCGGTCGAGAACGCCGGCAACGTCGAGGCCGCGGCCGGCTTCAAGCTGCGACTCAGCGAGTCCATCGGGATCCGGCTCGAGGCGCGCGACGTGCTGTGGGTGCCCAAGGAGAACTGGAACAAGGCGCACATCAACGACATCGTCGTGGGCGCGGGACTCGTTCTCGCGTTCGGTGGCGCGCCGAAGGACTCCGACTACGACGGCGTGCCTGACAGCAGGGACAAGTGCCCGGGTACTCCGCGGGGCTGCAGGGTGGACGCGAACGGCTGTCCGATCGACACGGATGGCGACGGCGTCTGCGATGGCGTGGACAAGTGCCCCGACACGCCCGCCGGCGCCCGGGTGGATGCCAGTGGCTGTCCAATGGACTCCGATGGCGACGGCGTGTACGACGGCCTCGACCAGTGCCCGGACACCCCGAGGAACTGCAAGGTCGACGCGCGCGGCTGCCCGATCGATTCCGACGGCGACGGAGTGTGCGACGGCGTGGACAACTGCGCGAACACGCCCCCCGGCTGCCAGGTTGACGCGAACGGTTGCCCGATCGATTCGGACAACGACGGCGTCTGCAATGGCGTGGACAAGTGCCCCGACACGCCGGCAGGCACGACGGTCGACCGCGACGGCTGCACGGTCCTGGAGCGCGAGAAGCAGCTGGAGCTGGAACTGCTCAACACCGGCATGATCCGGCTCTCGAACGTCAACTTCGACTACGCCAAGTCCACGATTCGGCCCGAAGCCCACGCGGTGCTCGACACCGTCGGCCGAATCCTCTCCAAGTGGCCTGGGCTCAGGATCGAGATTGGCGGACACACCGACTCGCGCGGCAGCGCTGCTTACAACCACGGCCTCAGCCACCGGCGTGCCCAATCCGTACGCTCCTACCTGCTGGCGCACTTCACTCAGTTCAAGCGCGCCCAGATCACGGCAAAGGGGTACGGAGAGGCCAAGCCGATCGCCCCGAACACCAGCCCGGCTGGCATGCAGGAGAACCGCAGGGTCGAGTTCGTGGTGCTCAACAGAGAGATCCTCAAACGTCAGCCATAACGTCGCCCACATATAGACAAGGGGGCACCAATGCTCACGATTCATAGACTCTCACCACGACCCGCGGTCCTGCTCTTGTGCGCTGCGCTCGCCGCCGGGGCCTGGGGCTGCCACAAGTCCAGCGAGCCCTGCCCGGCGGTGACGCTCACGGTCACGCCGAACCCAGCCACGATGGTCGTGAACGGGAGCCAGCAGTTCACCGCCACGGGCAGGGACTACAAAGGCAATGTCGTGTCCACATCGGCCTCATGGACGGTCGTGGCCGGCGGCGGAACCATCAACGCTGGCTCCGGCATGTTCAGCGCTGGCGCGGCGACGGGCACGTTCACCAATACCGTCAGGGCTGCCCATGAAGGCCTTACTGCCACCGCCACCGTCGTGGTCACAGGCCCGGCGGTGACGCTCACGGTCACACCGAACCCGGCCACGCTCGTCGTGAACACGACCCAACAGTTCACCGCCACGGGTAGAGACGCGTTGGGCAACGTAGTGCCTACAACGGCCACATGGTCTGTCGTGGCCGGCGGCGGAACCATCAATGCCACCTCCGGCTTGTTCACCGCTGGCGCGGCGACGGGCACGTTCCCCAATACCGTCCGGGCTGCCAGCGGCACCCTTAGTGCCACCGCCAACGTCATCGTGGTCGCGAGCCTGCCCCCGAACCCATTGCCGCCCACGCTGGGTGCAGCAGGGACCTTCGCGGTGCTGGGGGGCCAGACGGTGACCAATATCGGTGCGACCACCACCATCTTCGGCGACGTCGGCGTGAGCCCGGGGAACACGATCACCGGCCTTCCGGCGGGGCAACCCACCGGAGGATCGATCCATGCCGGCACCGCTCCCGCGGCTGCAGCTCAGACCGCACTCACCGCAGCCTATAACGACCTCGCAGGCAGGGCGTGCGGCACCGGCCTGACCGGTCTGGACCTGGGTGGCATGACCCTCAGCCGAGGGGTCTATTGCTTCAGCTCGTCGGCCGGGCTGACGGGAACCCTCACGCTCGATGGCCTGGGCGACCCCAATGCGGTGTTCATCTTCCAGATCGGGAGCGCGCTCACGACCGCGTCCAACTCGGCCGTCGTCCTGATTGGTGGAGCGCAGCCCCAGAACGTTTATTGGCAGATCACCAGCAGTGCGACTCTCGGAACGGGCACCAGCTTCAGAGGCAATATCATCACGCTCATAAGCATCACATTGAATACCAATGCGAGCCTGACCGGCAGAGCACTGGCACGCGCTGCTGGCGCCGTGACGCTGGCTTCGAACGCCATCGTCCGGCCGTGACGAGTTCACATCTCACGGGGGACGCCATTCGGGTCGGCCCCGTGTAAGCAAGGAAGGTTCAAATGAAAACGACCAGAACGACGCCTCCTGTGAAGCGTTCTGTCGTGTGTGCTCTCGCCATCTTGGCGCTGACCATGGGGACCGCACGGGCGGCGGTCTCCTCCCCGACCGCTCAGCGTTTCTCAGCTCACCCGGTCCTCTCGGGCACGGTCGTCACCGCGAACGCCCACCAACTGGTCGTGCTCACTCATAAGGGCGAAGCGGTCACCCTGGATCTCCACTCGCGCACGCTGGTGCCCCGGAATGGCGCGTCGCCGGGCTTCGATCTCAGCGGCACGATCGTGGCGTCCCAGCCAGTCGTGTCACGGAGGGCGCAGGCGCTCGCGCTCGGGCGCCCGGGATTCCTCTCGCGGACGCCGAGCGGCGCACTCGTCCTCCCGCTCCTCGGCATGTTCACACTTGGAACGGTAGGCGTGATCGCGTTCGTACGTCGATGCTTCGCGGGGGCCATATGCTGACTCTCGGCTCGCTGCTATGGATCAAGCGAAGCGTGATTTTTCTGAGTCTGGTGCTCGCCGGCCTCTGGTTCACGTACGACACCCGGGCCCTGGCCCTTCAGTCCCGCGAAACCAGGAAGCTCGGAGTGGAGCGGCGCAGCGGGGAGTTCACGGATGCGTCCGCGAGTTGGCAGTCGAGCGAGCCCTGGTGCCCGGCGACACTCGAGCGCGGCGTGTTCGGCCGCATCGTGATTCCTCGGCTTGGGATCTCGGCGCTGATCGCCGAGGGAACGACTTCTGCGCAGCTCAAGCACGCCGTGGGACACATCTTGACGACGGTGTACCCGGGGCAGCCGGGCAACTGCGCCCTCGTCGGACGCCGGAACAGTTTCCTGCGTGGACTCAGCGAGGTGCGCAAGAACGATGTCATCCGTATCGACACGCTCCAGGGCACCTACACGTACGTCGTGGAGTGGAGCGGAGCGGTCGAGCCACGTCGTGTCAGCATGCTCGATGCGACGACGGCCTCTTCCCTGACGCTGGCGACCAGCAATCCACTCGATGCCACGGGCGCCGCCACAGAGCGCTTTGTGGTACGCGCGAACATGATCGAACCGACGGCCTGGATCGGCCCCTAGCCGCGCTGTTTCCCGGGTTCGCGGCACGCCGCGCGCACCGGTGTCAGTCGAGGTACTTCACGAACAGCACCTCGTTATGGGCCTCGTTGTAGAGGAGTTCGTCCACCATGGCGCGTGCGATGAGGATGCCGAAGCCTCCGGGGCGCAGCCCTTTCTCCTGTCGCACCCGCGCGCTCTCCGCGATCTCCTCCACGGGATAGCTCACCGCCGCGTGCGGCAGGTCGTCGGGCCGGAAGCCCGGTCCCGGATCGTGGATGCGATAGAGCACCATGCGACGAGCGCGCAGGTAGGCCACGCGAACCTTGCGATCGGGATCGAACCGCCCTCCCCACTCCACGGCGTTTCGGAGCATCTCGGTGAACACGTAGCTGATGTCCTCGCGCACGCTCTCCGGCAGGTCGGTGTCCAGTCGAGCGATGAAGCCCTGAATGCGCTCGGCCGCCCCCATGTCGCAGGGGATCAGCAGCTCCACCCAGTCGGGTCGCGCCGAGATCACCTCCACCGGCGGAGCCGGCTTGGCCGCAAGCGCGTCGCGCACGAGGTCCAACAGCTGCTGGGGCCCGATGGGCTTGCTCACGTACAGGTGGGCCTGCTCGCGCACGGCGCTGAGCACGGTCTCCGGCGTGTCGTCCGACGTCATCACCACGGTTGGTGGTCCGAAGTGTTCGGCACGCATCTTCGCCAGGACGTCGAGTCCGTTCATGCGCGGCATCCACACGTCCAGCAGCAGCAGGTCGAATGTGCCGGCCTGCAGCGCCTCGATCCCGGCCACGCCGTCCTCCGCGAGCTGCACTTCGTAGCCGGCGCCCGTGAGCACCTGGCCGAGGAGGTGTCGCGTAGTGCGGTCGTCCTCGACCACCAGGATGCGCTTCATCGCCTGCCTCCACGTCCGGGACTCTTTCGCGTACGCGCGTCCGCGCGCTTGCTTGGCTTCGAGACGCGTGAAGCAGCGGTGGCGCGACGCCTCGTGGGCCGTGCGAGGAGCTTCCGAAGCGTGACACCAGCCCGCGCCACCTCGCGCTTGAGCCCAGCCCA
>JANNKI010000501.1:0-6651 GCA_031396225.1 bacterium
CGGCATCGTCCGCGCCGAACACGTAGATGCGCCCGGGTGCGTCCACGCCGAACAGGTGGCGGTCGGAAGGCAGCACGCCGAACAGACGATAGGGCGCTCCCTTCACGAACCAGTGCAGCCGATAGGATCGGGACGCGTCCACTTCATAGTCCTGGTCCATGCCGCCCCGGCTGCCGTACACGAACGGGCGCAGGTGCCAGCGCCCCTGGGCATCCTTGAGATGCAGCGGCGTGGGCGGATGGAAGAAACGATCGCGGTCGATGTCGCTCTCGGCGTACGGCGCGAGGAACGGCGCCAGCGCGGAACCGGCATAGAGCGCCACCAGCAGCGCGCCCCCGACCAGCGCGAGCGGGCTCCGGCGGAGCTGTCGCCAGAACAGCCGGGCCGGCGTCTGGACCGGGAGCGGTTCGTGTTCAGTCATGGCGGATGCGCGGGTCGGCGACCGCAAGCAGCACGTCGGCCACCAGGTTTCCGGCGATCAACACGGACGACGCCATGAGCACGGATCCCATCACCAGATACTGATCCTGGGCGTTCAGGGCCTCGAGCGTGAGCGTTCCGAGCCCGGGCCAGGAGAAGATGGTCTCGGCCACGAACGAACCCGAGACGAGCGCGCCGAGCGTGAACCCGAACAGCGTGATGAGCGGATTCAGGGCGTTCCGGAGCGCGTGGCGCAGGACCACGCTGCGCTCGGGGAGCCCCTTGGCGCGTGCGGTGGTCACGTAGTCAAGCCGGAGCTGGTCCAGGAGGTTGGCCCGCATCTGGCGCATGCGGCCCGCGAGCGGGATCAGACCCACCACCAGGGCCGGAAGCACCAGGTGGCGCGCCACGTCGCCCACTTTCTGGAGTCCCGTGAAGTACTCGTGGTCAAGGTCCCGCATGCCGCCGATCGGGAACCAGCCGGTGACCGCCGCCATCCACAGCAGCAGCAGTCCGGACAACACCTCGGGGATCGACAGCCAGACGAATGCCGCGAACGACAGCGTCCGATCCGCCCAGCCGTACTGGCGAACGGCGGCGATCACACCGAGCGGGATGGCGAGCCCCCATGTCACGATCGCGGCGGCACTCGCCAGCAGCAGCGTGTTCGCGAGCCCGGTGCGTAGCACGTCGAACACCGGCTGGTGGCGCGAGAACGACTCGCCGAAGTCCAGGTGCAGGAAGACGTTCTTGAGATACAACAGGTACTGCGCCCACCACGGCTGGTCCAGCCCGAAGCGCCGGCGCATCGCCTCGATCGCGGCGGGAGAGATCT
Source organism: bacterium (assembly GCA_031396225.1). Classification (GTDB taxonomy): domain Bacteria; phylum Eisenbacteria; class RBG-16-71-46; order RBG-16-71-46; family RBG-16-71-46; genus JAIOPA01. Next base: position 1,256 of record JANNKI010000501.1, read on the forward strand.
GCGGATTGTCCGCCATCGTGGCGAGGAAGTCCCCCGGCGCCAGCTGCAGTAGCACGAACGTCAGCGCCGAGATCCCGAGCAGCAGCGGAATCGTCTGCAGCAGCCGCCGGAGGAGGAAGGTCCGCATCCGGCCGCGATCAGCTCGGCTTCGCGGGGGACTTCTGGAAGATACGGTCGGCGTTCCACAGGATGCGATGCGGCATCGGGCTCGGGTGGATGTTCCCGAACCGGCTGCTCACCGGAATGCGCATGAGCAACGTCGGCAACCAAACGACGAAACACTCGTCGTTCAACACCTGGGACATCTCGCGGTACGTCGCCTTGCGCTCGGCCAGGTCCGTGGTGTTCACGTGGCGCTGGAAGATCTCGTTGATGCGCGCTTCGGCCGGGGTGTCGGGCTTACCCTCTGGCTGCCGCACGTCCCAGTAGTGCGTGAGACCCGTGGACTTCCAGAAGTTGGCGCCCATGCCGGGATCCGAGGGCACGGCGGAGCCCAGCCCGAGCAGGCAGGCCTCGTACTGGAAATCGCTCCGGGTCTTGGTGACGAGCGTGTTGAAGTCCACCCCGCTCGGCGTGAGCCGGATGCCGACTTTGGCGAGGTCGTCCTGAAGCAGGGTGGCCATGGAGGCTCGAACCTTGTTGTCGGCATTGTAAATGAGCGTGAACGCCACCGGCCGGCCCGCGGCATCCTCGCGCACTCCGTCGCCGTTCCTGTCGGTGAGGCCCAGTCGGTCGAGCAATTCACGCGCGGCGGCCGGATCGTGGTCCGGTGCGGTGATCGTGGAGTCGTACCAGCGCGCATTCCCCGGTGTCATGATGCTCCAGGCCTTGAGGCCGTACCCGTAAAACGGGCCCTTGATGATGGATTCGCGGTCGATCGCCATCGAGACGGCGCGCCGGAACTCGCGGTTCGAGAACAACGCGAACTGGTGCGGCTCCACCTTGGGGTCGCCGAGCTTCTTGCCTTTCTCCGGCGTCCGAACGCGGTTCAGGTTGAACCACAGGAAGTTCGTGTTGAAGGAGGTCCCGACGTCGTGCAGCGTGAAGCCCTTCTGTTTCTGCTCGGCGACGTACTTCTTGTAGTCCTCGGCCTTGACGTTGTCGAGGCCGTCGAGTTCGCCGGCATGGAACATCTGCGCTGCGACGTCCTGGTCCTTGGCCACGCGGAACACCACTTCATCCAGGTAGGGCAGTCGCTTGCCCGCGGCGTCCACTCCGAACCACCAGGGATTCCGCTCGAGCACGGTCTGCTGGTTCTCGAGGTAGGACCGGAGCCGGAACGGCCCGCTCGTGACAAGGCTCTCGGGCGGCGTGGCGGTGGTGTAGCGGGAACCGAAGCCCCCGGAACGGAACGCCGGTTCGAGCACATGACGCGGAACGATCCGGACGTTGCTCGAGTGCGGCAGGATCAGGATGTCCACCACGGGCGAGGTGACCACGAACGTGTAGGAGTCGGGTGCGCTGTAGGTGAACGGCAGCCGCTTGCCCGCGACATCCATGATCAGCGCGTCCTGCATCGAGGGGTGCAGATCCGGGTCCATCACCACGTCGAAGGAGAACTTCACGTCATCGCTGGTGATGGGGTGCCCGTCGGAAAAGCACGCTCCGCGGCGCAGGTGGAACGTGACCGACCGGCGGTCCGCCGAGAACTCCCACGACTTCGCCAACATCGGGATGTCTTCCTGCGTCCGGTAGTCGATTTCGGTGAGCGAGATGGACAGGAGTTGGATGACCTCGTTGGAGGACGTCTCGTTCGCCATCATGGGATTGAACGTCTTGGGGCTCGACGTCGCGCCCGTCACGAACCGGCCGCCGTGCCGGCCCTGTTCGTCCATCGCCACCGTCATCGGCTCGGCAGGAAGCGGCAACCGATCCACAAAGGCCGCGCCGCGCTGGCCCCCTCCGCCGCAGCCGCCGACCATCAGCGACAGGGCAACCATGCCCAGCCATCCCGCGCGAGTCCGCATCCCTACCTCCGGGTCCGGGTCCATATCCAGCAAGGAGTTACACGTTCGCGGCAGTATAGGGAGCGAAGCCGCGGCAGGGCAATCCTACCCCGACCGGCGCGGCGGTTCAGGCAACCCGGGGCAGTCGGCCCGTCCCCCGACGCCGACCGGGCCCACATCGTCGAGCAAGCCCTCAAGCACCCCCGCCAGCCTCGCAAGCGAGCGATCCGTGCCCAGCCAACGCCCCGCGGGTGCGGCGGCGTCCCGCCATGCGGCGGCCAGACGCGATCTCTCGTCGGCCTCTGCGGGAACGTAGCGCGCGAGCGTCGCGTGCGAGTCGCCCAGCAGCAGGCTCCCCTGCTGGAGCAGCGCGCCACGAACCACGCGCTGGGCGATCCCGGCCATTTTTCGTGCGTCCAGCACCAGCTCATGCCGGGCGGTCGAGGCGAAGCAGGGCGGCGCCGAGCCGCTGCGCGCCCGGGGGGCGCCCGGACCGCTCGGCGAGCCCGGCGCGAGGGCCACGGGGACACCCATGAGCTGGAACGCCTCGGCGAGCAGGCGGCCCGTCCGCTCGTACGCGGCCGAAGGCGTGCGCGCCCAGCCGCCGGGCTCCAGGCGCGTGACGAGCGAGAACGTCCACTCCTCGTCGTGCCAGATGGCGCGTCCGCCCGTGGGGCGCCGGGCCCATCGCACGCCGTCGCGCTCGAGTGCCGCCCGATCCAGTTCACGCGCGGGATCCTGCGCCCGGCCGAGCGTGATGCCCGGAGGATCGAATGTGTAGAGGCGCAGCACCGTGCGAGGCAGCGTGCCCGCGGCGGCGGACTCCAGCAGCGCCGTGTCGCGGGCCATCTGGGTCGGGGCGTCATGCGGCTCGTCCGGCCACAACGTGATCGGCACGGAGTCTCCCTCGAGCGTCGTGCTCTCCGTTGGGAGCGCGCGACTCACTTCATTCCGAGCCAGTCCTCGAGCAGGAACTGGAAGCGCCCGATCAGCAGCGACAGGCGCGACATCACCGTGTAGCCGTAACCCGCGCCGAACGACACCATGAGGAACACGGTGCCGGTGCGCGCGAGCACACCGAGCGCGCCCTTGTGTTCGCGGCTGTAGAAGAAGAACAGCAGCGAGGTGAGCAGCCCGATCGTGAACAGGATGGCGTTGACGCCGGTCCACACGTCGGCCGTCCACAACGGCTGCATGCTGGCCTGCACCTGCGCCACGAGATCGCCCTGCGCGAAGCCCGTGGTTTTGAGGCCAGCATAGACGCCGATGATCATGGCGAGCGCCCAGCGCGACACCCATTCGATGCGGCTCACCAAACGCGAGAACAGCAGCACGCCGAGCAACGCCGGGATGAGGAACCACGCGCGGTAGTCACCGACCGACGCATTGAACGGCCCGCCCGCCTGTGTGACGACCGCGTTCGTCACGGGGTCACGCCCGGTAAACGTGCGGACCAGCGGATCCCACAAGTTCGGCACGACCACGGTCCACACATTGAGCACGATGTAGTAGCCCGCGGACACTCCCACGAACAGGTGCTCGGCGAACTTGTAGAGGGGATTGTCCTTGTAGAGGAACGAAAAGACGAACAGCGTGAGCAGTGCCGCCAACCACACGCCGAGATCCTGGGTCAGGTTCATGCGCCGGCGCCTCTGCGCTTCGTCCACTGCACGACGTTCCCCATGAGGATGCACAGCGCCACGAACACGTGTGCGAGCGATTGAGCGTCCATTCCCTCCGTGGCGGAGCCCTTCTCGTTACGGAGCTTCTCGTACTCGGCCGCTCCCGCCATCCCGCCCAGCAGGCCGCGTAGCTGCCCCGACTGGAGATAGGGGTAGTACTCCGGTGCGCTTACCGCCGTGCAACCTGAGACCATGGGGAGGTGGAAGCGGGAGTTCACCTGCTGCACCCACTCCTTCGTGCCGGGATAGCCCGCGGAGATGTTCACCAGCAGCGCGAAGCTCGAATAGTCCCGCACTTCACGCATGAGCGGCAGCGAGGCCGTCGGATTCGCGCGATGGTCCTGCGTGAAGGCATTGCCAATGCCCTTCCCCATGAGCACCATCACCGCCTCATAGCCGGCCTTGAAGCCGAGATTCACGTAGTCCTTGCCATAGACGAGCGTCTTGCCTGAAGCGCGGTACTCCTCGGCCGTCGACTCCACCGTCTCGTCCACCAGCCCCGAGCCGCCGGTCCACAGGCAGGTGATCACCACGCGGCACTTCTTGTCCCAGAGCTGTCGCAGGGCGGTCTTCGTCATGGGGACCGTCTCGGGCTTGCCACCCGGGTCGTAGTCGCATGACATGAGCACGATGGCGCCGTCCGGGACCGCCTCGATCGCCTCGTAGAACTGCCGCACGGGTTTCGTCGGCACGAGCGGCAAGCCGATGGGTCGCAGCAAGGGTCCCAGCACGAGCAGGCCCACGATGAGGAACAGCCAGCGACGATCGAGTTTCTCGAGCCAGGTGAGGTTCACTTCAGTCGCCTCCGCCCAGGTAGGAGCGCTCGATGCCGAGGATGACCCGCAGGCCCGTGGCCATGACGCCCATGGCGGCGCCGATCAAAATGGCGCGCTTCGCGGCGTTCTGCGGCACGTTCATGATCCATTCCTGCAACGAGCCCAGCCGAATGGATTCCGGCAGCCAGCTCGTCATCTCGTTACCGATCGGCACACGCCCCAGCATCACGATGAGCGCCGCCACCGCCAGCATCCCGGCCTCCACCGTGCGGATGCGGAACGCGCGGAACGCCGCCGATGCGATGAAGAACGCCAGCAGAGCGAACATCGTGGCCTGCATGGGCGAGTAGATCTGGTTGTAGAGGAACATGGACACGCTGCTCTTGTCCTGCCAGTGCCGCCCCTCGGCCAGACCCACCACGACGGTGCCGGCGAGCGAGACCACCAGAACGAGCTTGTACTGCCAGTCCGGTTGCCGGCGGGCGATGCCATCGAGGTTCACGCGCAGGGCGTTCGCGCCGCCCAGCACGTATCCGAACGCCACCACGATCACCGCGCACTGCTGCAGGAAGTCCGCAGGCACGCTCACCAGGTGATGCGGCACATAGAACGACAGGATCATGAACAGGCCGATCACCGCCGTGAGCAGGAGTGGGAGTTCTCGTTTCATGGCCGTCCCTATTGGGTCTCCATCCAGCGGCTCAGACCCTGCACGCCCATGGTCTCGAGGACGCAGCCCACGAGGATCACAAGGATGACGAGTACTTTGAGCATGTCCGCGCCCTTCAATCCACCCACGAGCCGAGCTTCGCCCGAGAGGTACGCGCTCGCCGCGTAAAGCTCTTCGCCGATGAGCGTGTAGTCGCAGGCGACCACGAAGAACGGCAGCTGGTGCACGTTCGCGGTGCCCGCGACCTGGATCGCCCCGGTGGAGAACCCGGTCTCCGCGAGCAGCAACGACTCGGCGTAGAAGGCACCCATGAAGATATGCG
>JANNKI010000565.1:0-2214 GCA_031396225.1 bacterium
GTGCACCGTGGCGGGGATGCGGCAGGCGCCGCACGGCCACGTCGCCGCGCGTCGATCTCGGTGTCGGTTGAGCCCTTAGGCAGGTTCGTGCCGAGGCCGGTGATGGTGCGCCCTTCCACCTTCACGTCGGCCTCGAAGCGCTGGCCCGCGTTCACCACCGTGCCGCCGCGGATCACAAGCCCCATTGGACTCCTCCCTTGTGCCGATTGTGAAGCTTCAACCGCGCTGGTATTCCTCGAGCCGCATCCACGGTTCGTCGGAGTGCCTGTCCTCGTACGATTCGAGCACCACGTCGTGCTCGTCGATCCAGGCCGCGAACGCCGGCACCGCGCCGTGCGGGTCGCTCACCTCGATGCGGCGCGCGGCGACGTTGCCGTGCGGCGCCTGCCGCATCCCCGCCACGGTGCACACGAGCCGCTGTCGCCCGGGCTCGGCCGCGAACCATGGCGGGCCGATCATGAGCGACGGGAACTCGTGTTCGGCGCCCGGCGCCAGCGCGTAGCGGTGCAGCATGATCGTGTGGAGCACGTGCGAGCCGACGACCACCTCGGCGAACGCCGGAAAGTCCCCCTCCTGCTCGCGCGTGTGCCCGCCGTAGAGGATGCGCGCGCGCCACAGGTCGCCGTCAGCGGAGTGCTCGGCGCGCACCGTGCGAGTGCCCACGCGCCACGACGCCTCGAACGCGGTGACGCGTCCGAGCGCCGAGAGCCGCGCGCGCCACTCCAGCTCGCTCGGCGTGGGATGCGGAGCCGCCAGCACCTGCTCGCCGCGCGCCACCGCGCCGCCATCGTCGCCGGGGGTGATCGACCAGCGTTCTTCGCCCACCGAAGCGCCAGCGTGGAAGATGGCGTAGCGACCCGTGGCCACGAGCGAAGCCGCCCCGATGGCCCCGCTCATCCGGATCTCCGGCCGCTCGCGCGGCCTCGGCAGCCGCGGGGGATCACAACTTCACCATGTCCCCGTACGTCTCGGGCCTGCGGTCGCGGAAGAACTGCCACACGTTCCGCACCTCGTCGATCATGTCCAGATCCATCTCGGCCACGACCACCGCGTCGTCGGTCTCGTTCGCCTGCGCGAGGAAGTTGCCGCGCGGGTCCACGAAGTAGGACGAGCCGTAGAACTTGCCGATGTTCCACGGCGCCTCGGTGCCGACACGATTGATCGCACCCATGAAATATCCGTTCGCCACGGCGTGCGCCGGCTGTTCGAGTTTCCACAGGTACTGCGACAACCCTGCCACGGTCGCGCTCGGGTTGAACACGATCTCGGCGCCGTTCAGGCCCAGCAGTCGCGCGCCCTCGGGGAAGTGCCGGTCGTAACAGATGTACACGCCCACCTTGGCGTAGCGCGTCTGGAACACGGGATAGCCCAGGTTGCCCGGCCGGAAGAAGTACTTCTCCCAGAAGCCCGAGGTGTGCGGGATGTGGTTCTTGCGGTACTTGCCCAGGTAGCTGCCGTCGGCGTCGTACACCGCGGCGGTGTTGTAGAGCACGCCCGGCATGTCCTTCTCGTACACCGGCACCACCACCGCCATCTTGTACTTCGCGCACAGCTTGGCGACGAAGTCCGTGGTCGGGCCCGGCACGCTCTCGGCCGCGTCGTACCAGCGCTTGTCCTGACCGGGGCAGAAGTAGGGTCCGTTGAAGATCTCTTGCAGGCACAGCACCTGCACGCCCTTCTTGCCGGCCTCCTCGATGAGCGGCACGTGCTTGTCGAGCATGGCCTGCTTCACCTTCTCGACCGGGACACTCTCGTCGTTGATCGGATTGCTGCACTGGATGAGTCCGCCGACCAGCTTACGGGGCATCGAACCGCTCCTCGGAGCCTCCCCGCGGGGAGGTTCTCCTCAAGCCCGGCCGCTCGGAAACGCCGAACGGCCGCTCGCGGGGCGTTCCGCCTCACGGGACGGCGCCGGGTGGATGACAGGCCCGACAGCATACACCGAAATACGGCTTGCGCAGCCTGTTATGCTGTTGGTGCGCTGCGGGTCCGGGCGGCGGCCGGCCGCCCGACATGGGCGCGTCCCAACCCCGGGCCGGGGCCAACGGAGAACGCAATGCGAGCTCCTCTTTCCGCACTGCTCTTGCTTGCCGTCGCCACCCTTCCGGCGCACGCGGTGAGCACGAGCATCCCTCCCGCGAACCAGCCGCTCGACGGCCCGCAGGCCACGCTCGAACGACTGGCGCAGGGCTATCGCGACCTCTCGCCACCAGC
>JANNKI010000660.1:0-2925 GCA_031396225.1 bacterium
GCGATCGCGGGGTGGATGGCCGTCCTCCGGTCGGGTATCGCGGTTTGCGCGGGTCATTGCGCCACCACTGGTTCGAAAGACCCATCAATTCTATCCCCGCAATCGAGGGAGAACAAGTCACGAGCGCGACCGTGGTCGGGCGGCTCGGCGCCGGGAGGTCTGCATGGCGTGTATCCTGGCGCCTGTAATCTGCTCCGCGAGCAGCTTTTGGGATCCAGGATATACCCCCTCCCGGCGGGCCATGACTGCCCGGCGGACGGTTGCCGCCGCGGGCCGCAAGCGCCGCGGGCTAGAGTGTCCCGCAACTGTCCCTGTCCCGCGTGTACTCCTGTCCACTCCCGTCGTCTGGCTCCTCGCGAGGCTCACAACTGAATCCTCCACGCCTCATCATCGCCCCCGGGAGGAACGCGACGGGCCACTCCCCGCATCCCTCCAGGTCATCACGCGCCGAGTCGCCGAGAGCGAGCGGCACGAAGCCGAGCCCGTGACGCCACCCGGGCTCCGTAGTTCTACGGACTGCGGCTGAGTAGTCTCCCGACTTACCTGCGGACGGAATTGTCCGATAGCTTCTTGGTATGACCATCGCGGGTGCGCCCACGCGTGACTCTCCCCGATTCGACGACGCGGTCCGCTCCTACGACGCCCTGCTCGTCCTCGCTTTCGGGGGCCCTGAGGGGCCGGACGACGTCCGTCCCTTTCTCGACAATGTGTTGCGCGGACGGCGCGTGCCGCCGGGGCGCGTGGACGAAGTGGCGCAACACTATCTGCATTTCGGGGGCGTGAGTCCGATCAATGCGCAGAACCGGGCGCTGATCGCCGCGCTCGAGTTGGAACTGCGCGCACACGGATTGGCGCTGCCCATCTACTTCGGCAATCGCAATTGGCATCCGTTCATCAACGACACCGTGCGCCGGATGCGGGACGACCGTGTGCGACACGCGCTCGTGTTCGTCACCTCGGGGTTCAGCAGCTACTCCGGATGCCGGCAGTATCGGGAAGACGTGGTTCGGGCGTGTGAGGCGGTCGGGTCCACCGCGCCGACCTTCGACAAGCTGCGCGTGTTCTACAATCATCCCGGCTACCTCGCCGCCTGCGCCAGCCGCCTGACGGAGGCGCTCGAGCGGCTGCCCGCTTCAGCGAGGCGCGGTGCCGTCGTGGTGTTCACGGCGCACAGCATCCCGATGGCGATGGCACAGCATTCGGCCTATGCGGCCCAGCTGAAGGATGCGGCCGAGCTGGTGGCCCGCGCAGCGGGCGCCTCGCACTGGCGGCTCGCCTACCAGAGCCGTTCCGGCTCGCCGCATGTGCCGTGGCTCGAGCCCGACATCCTTGAAGCTCTGGAAACGCTGAAGCGCGAGGGTGCGCCGGGTGTCGTGGTGCAACCGATCGGGTTCCTGTCCGATCACATGGAGGTCCTCTATGACCTCGACATCGAGGCGGCCGCGCGGGCCGGGGCGCTGGGCTTGCCGTACGTTCGGGCGGCCACGGTGGGCACGCACCCCGAGTTCGTCCGGATGATCCGCCAGCTCATCGAAGAACGGGTCATGGCAAGTCCCGCCCGACTCGCGCTCGGGGTCCGCGGTCCCGCGCACGACATCTGTCCCCTCAACTGCTGCCTGGCCGAATGAGCATGATCCCGCCGGCTGCATGCCTTGGGGTCAGCCACCGGACGGCCCCGCTCGCCCTGCGCGAGCGTCTCGCGTTCGGGCCGGAAGCGCTGCGTGCATTCTACAACCGTGTCCGGGGAGAGCAGCGTGAGGGAGCCCCGGAGCTCCTGCTGCTGTCCACGTGCAACCGCACCGAGCTCTTCGTCGGTCCCGTCCGCCAGATGGACCATGTGCGCGACGGGCTGCTGGACCTGCTCGCGGCGGATCGCGGAGTCCCGCGTCCGGCGCTGGAGCGTGCGAGCTACGTCCACACCGGCCAGGACGTGGCACGGCACCTGGGGCGCGTCGCGGCCGGCGCCGACTCGATGATATTCGGCGAGGCGGAGATCCTGGGGCAGGTCCGTGACGCGCTGCACGTCACTCGCGAGGCCGGTGTTGCGGGCCCCTTCATGACGGCACTCGTCAAGCACGCCGTGCGGGCGGGCCGGCGAGCCCGGACCGAGACCGAGATCGGCCGTTGTGCGGGCAGCGTGGCCGCCGAAGCCGTGCGCGCGGTGGGCGAGCGCGTGGCCCTGTCCTCGGCCCGCGTGGTGCTGGTCGGGGCCGGCGCCGTCGCGCGAACGGCGGGACTGCTGTTCGGTAAGCGCGGGGCGCGGTCGCTCAAGGTGGTCACGAGAACCACGAGGCATGGCGCCCGCCTGGCCCGGACGTTGGGCGGCACGGCGCTGCCCTGGCACGACCTGCCCCGCGCTGTCGCCGACGCAGACATCGTGCTCACCGCCACCAGCGCGCCGCATGCGTTGATCACGGTCGAGTTGGTGCGCGCGGTCCGCGGTCCCGGATCCGGCCCGCTGGCCATCGTGGACATCTCGGTGCCGCGCAACGTCGAACCCGGCGTCGCCCGGATCCCCCAGGTGACGCTGCTCGACCTCGACCAACTCCAGAAGCGGGTCGAGGCGAACCTCGCCGCTCGGCGTGGCGCCCTGCCCGCGGTGGAGGCCATCGTCGAGCAGGAGGCCGGCCGTTTCGCCGAGTGGCAACTGGCGCACGCGGTACGCCCGGTGCTGAGCGCGATGCATGCTCGCGGCGAGACCATCCGTCGCGCCGAGTTGGATCGCCTGCTGGCACGGCTCGGAGACGTGGATGCGGAAACGCGCGAGGCCGTCGAGCAGTTCTCCCGGGCGCTCGTGACCAAGTTACTGCACGAACCCAGCCGCAGTCTCCGGCAGGACGCGGAGAATGCGGCCGCGGCGCGACGGCTGTTCGGTCTGGGCGACGTCGCGTAATGCTGTCCATTCGCATGGGCACACGTGCCTCG
>JANNKI010000582.1:0-1730 GCA_031396225.1 bacterium
ACCACCTGCGCGCCAGCGACCGGAATGCCGCGGGTGTCGTGCACGGTGCCGCACGCCGAAGCCAGTTCCTGATGCGCGTCCAGGGCGAGCATGGCGGGCAGGGGGGCCGTGCGAGACAGTGCATCGCCCGTGGCGGGCGCCACGGCGCGTCGCTTCATTTCTGTGATCGGCGACGGCTGCAGCTTGGCGGCCGACTCGCGCTCGTCGAGCCGCGCCTCGCTCTTCGCCTCGCCGACGGGCGTGGGCGCGAGCGCAGAAGTGGGTTCTGGCGCCATGGCCTTCGCGCGCACCGGCGCCTGCTCGGTGGGCTGCCCGTCGGCGCTGCTGGCGAGCGGTGGCTGTGCCTGCGGCGGCGTCGCATCCTCGGCCGGAGCGGGTGCCCCCTGCTCGCGAAGCGTCGCACCGAGCGGCGTGGGCGCGTCGGTTCGAAGCGCGCTCGCGACGTCGTCGTGCCGTTGGAAGCGCGTCCATGCGAGCCCCGCGATCACGAGCAGTGCGGCGGTACCACCCGCGAACGAGAGTCCGCGCGGCGTCAGGAACCAGTTCCGGGGCGAGCGCGTGCTTGTGAGCCTTGGCGCTGGCTCCCCGTGTCCCGGCGCCTCCGGCGCCGACGCGATCCGCGCCGCCACCCGCTCGGCGAAATCCGCGAAATAGGCGTCGCCCGGGTCGTGCGTGAGCGCACGGCCGAGTGATTCGTCCAGCGTGGAGGACTCGGCCACCCGCACACGGCACGCCTCGCACCCCTCGAGGTGCGCGTCGCACGCCGCGCGCTCGGGCGCGGCGAGGGCGTCGTCCTGGAGCGCGCTCAGTTGATCGTCGGTCAGGTGCTTCATGGGGCTTCTCCGGTGCGTTCGGCCAGGCGTCGCTTGAGGTCGGCCCTTGCGCGTGACAATCGCGACATGACCGTACCGATGGGAACGTTCAGCGCCTGGGCGATCTCTTCATAGGAAAGGTCCTGCACGGCGCGCAGCGCCAGCACGGACTGGTGCTCCTCGGCGAGTTGGCCGAAGCACTCGCGCAGCATGGCGTCCCGCTCGCCGCGCGCCGAGTGGTCGGCCGGGTCATCCTCCACGCCCCACTGCTGCCCCGCTTCCACCAGCGGCTCGATGGAGGTCTCGGGCCTGCGCCGGCGGTGCCGGAACAGTGAGTAAGCCTGGTTGGTCACGATGCGCGCGAGCCAGGGATAGAGCGGTTGGTCCCGCTCGAAGCGGCCGATCGCACCCCACGCGCGCACGAATGTCTCCTGCGCCAGGTCGTCCGCGTCGCTCGCGTTACGCGTGAGCGACCAGGCGAGGCGGTGCACCGCGCGCTGGTAGCGACGCACGATCTCGCCGAATGCCGCCTGGTCGCCCTTCTGGCTGGCGGCCACGAGCGCGGCATCGTCCGGCCCGACAGTTGAGGTACGCCCGGCGCGTGAGTTCATTCCCGGCAGGGAACCTCCCCCGGGGGCGCGGCGTCAAGTCATTCCCCCGGAACGACTTTCGCTTGCTCGCGGGAGACGACCCCGCCCCGTCGCCGGCTACCCCGTTGTCGAATCCGCCGGCAGGTCGGCGCCGAGACTGTCGGGCTCGGTGACGGGCTCTTCCACCGGCACGAATGGTTCGGCCTCGACCTTCGCGCGCAGGCGACTCATGTCGTCGAACATCTTGCGCATCGCCTCGGGCGTGATCATGGGCTCCATGAGCGCGGCGAAGCGCTCGAGGTAGCGCATGCGACCATCCTGCTCGACG
>JANNKI010000584.1:0-3355 GCA_031396225.1 bacterium
CGCGTGGGGCTCGCCACGGCGCGCGCGTTGGCGATGGTGTCGGGCGCCAGCCTGCTCGGCGCTTCGAGCCTCGCCTCACTCGCGCATGCGGCCGGAGGCCGCATGCCGCTCAAGTCGCTCACCATACCGCTCGTCGGGGCGGGCCGGCGCGATCTGTACGCCGGATTCTTCCGCACCGACGATCGCGGGCGCGCGTTCCTGCTCGCCGCTCCGCGCGTGGGCACGCCCGAGGTGCTGCTCGACGCCGTCGCGGAGGCGCATGCGCTCGTCCCCGACCATGCGGTGCGCTTCGTCGGCCCCGGGGCCGCGCGCGAGCGCGAGCGTCTCGAGGCAGCCTGGCCGGGAAGCACGGCGGACGCGTTCCGCCACGAGGGGCTCTCGGCGCTCGACCTGGCGTCGGCCGCCACGGCCGAGGGTGGCCCCGGGGCGGGGCTGCCCGCGCCGGGACGCGAAATGGAACCGGCGTACGTGCGCCCCGCGCAAGCCGAGGAGAAGGTCCGGCACCGGATCGCGGGGCTTGCGCCGCCCGCGATCCGAACGCTCCTTCCCGCGGATCTCCCGGGGGTGGACGAGCTCGAGCACCGGCTGTTCAGCGACCCGTGGCCCCGGACGTTCTTCCTGGAGGCACTCACCGAGCCCGCGGCCGTGTCGCTCGCAGCCGAGCGCAACGGAACACTGGTTGGCTATCTCGTGGCCACGCTCCACCCGCCGCAGGGCGAACTGCAGAACCTGGCCACCTCGCCCGAGCGGCAACGCGGCGGCGTGGCACGTTCGCTCATGGTCGAACTGCTCGCCGTCTGCCGCGCCCGGGGCGTGCGCGAGCTGGGGCTCGAGGTGCGCGCCTCCAACGCCGCCGCGCAGGCGCTCTACCGCGTGCACGGATTCCGGCTGGTGGGCCTTCGCCGCGGCTACTACAAGTCGCCAGAGGAGGACGCGCTGCTGATGACGCTACGGCTCGAGTGAGGCGCGTCGAGATTCCTGGATGCAGGCGCGGCTGGCGGGTGTAGGCTTCCCTCACGCGACCGGCCGCCCCACCGCACCCAGTCCTGGAGGCCCGCCATGCTGAAGTTGATTTCCAGGTCCTTCGCGCTCTGCGCCACGATCGTCCTCCTGTTCCAACCGACTCCAACGCAGGCCGCCCCGTGGTTGCCACTCGTTCCCGGCATGCGATGGGAGTACCAGGGCCTGGCGGGCGCGCATCAGGTGGAGACCATCACCGGCTTCATCACGCTTCGCGGCCGCGTCGTCGCGACCAAGTTGTATGCCGAGGGCGCGGACGCGGGATTACAGAATTACTGGCTGCTGGACGTGGATGGGAGCGTGCTGCTGGCGGGCTTCCTCAACCCCGGCGCGGGCCTGGCGCTCGTGTATGAACCGCCGATCCGCATTCTGCCCGTCCCTCCGGCCGTGGGGCCCCAGCCGAGCGTGATGATCACCGCATACGACCTGTTCACCGACGCCGTGTACGCCACATTTCCGATACGCTTCGACGTCACCGAGGACGTGATGCTCTCGCTCCCGGCCGGTTCGTTCCACGCGTTCGGCGTCGGGCAGGCGATCACGCTTCCGCTCCCTTCGCTGCTCGCGAAGCCCGCGCTCACCCTGGACGGGCGCACGCTCGGGCCGCAGAGCCCCTCGATCTACTCGATCACCACCACGGACTGGTTCGCCGAGGGGGTGGGCGTCGTCCAGTACCAGAGCAACGACTTCTATCAACTGCTCGGATTCGGCCTGCCCACGCCGACTGCGCAGTCGAGCTGGGGCGCGATCAAGCGTCTCTTCCGCTGAGCGGCTGGCGACTCACAGCCCGTCGTAACGGGAGTACCCGCGCTCGTTCCAGTAGTCGGCCGGTTCGTCCGCGGTGAAGGCGATGTCGGTGAGCGCCTTGATGTTCTTCAGGCCCAGCTTCATGGGCGCCACCAGTCGCAGCGGCGCGCCGTGCGCGAGCGTAAGCGGTGCGCCGGCATGGTGCGTCGCGAGCAGTGTCTGGGGATGGCGCGCGGTCTCGAGATCGAGGCTCACGTAATAGGTCTCGGGCGCGCCGGAGACGCTCAAACTCACCGTGCTGCGCAGCGCGGCCCAGCGGGTACCCGACGCCGGCGGAAACGCCGCGAGCAGGTCGGCGAAGCGGAGCCCGCCCCACGCCACCACGTGGCTCCAGCCCTCCACGCACACGAGTCGCGTGTTCATGTGGTGGCGCGTGAAGCGCGAGCTGAGCTCGGCGATCCCCAGTCTCTCGTCGCGGCCCGAAGCGAGCCCCGACAGATTCAGCCGCCAGCCGGGCAGGTACTCGGGCCCGGGCGTGCGGCCGTGGTAGTTGTTGCGCAGCGGCCTGGGATCGGGCCTGGCGTACGTTCGCACGGCGCGGCCCTTCGAATAGAGGGCCTCGGCCACGTCGTCGTCGAACGTGAGCACCCGGTTGAGCGTGGCCTCGCGCCGCATGCGCGTGAGTCCCACGCGCGCGGCCAAGGTGTCGAGCCGGTCGTGCGCGTGCGGCAGCCACGTGCGCTTGGTGCGCTCGGGCAGCACCCACCAGCCGGTCGCCGCCGTGGCCAGCGCGCCCGCGCCGAGCAGCAGGAAGTCGCGCCGTGACCGGGCGTTGAGCTTTCCGCGCGGCACGTCGACCGTGGCCTCCGGGTGCTCGGCCGCCGCGTTCCGCACCGCGGCGCCGAGGCGCTCGCCAAGTGACGGGCGGTGCGGCTGCTTCCTGGCCTCAGTCATGGTGCTCGCCCTTGAGCCGCAGACTCCAGCCGGTGACCATCGAGCGGAACGTGTCCCAGCCGTCGGCCACCACGAGCAGCACGTGCGGCACCATGAACAAGCCAAGGATGGCCATGCACGCGAAGTGCACGATGCGCGCGCCATCGTAGTTGACGAACAGCCGCTCGAGCCACGGCAGCGTGACGGGGTGGTGCATGGCCCAGCCGGAGAGCACGACGATCACACCCACGATCGGCATGGTGAAGTAGGCACCGCGCTGGAGCGCGTTGTACTTGCCGGCCACCGGCGGATGCGGCCACGGCTTCTTCGCGAGCGCGTGCGGGATCACGCCCAGGTAAAAGCGGATCATCGCGACCGCATCGGCCGGATCGCTCGCGCGTGGCAGCAGCGCGCGCCAGCCGCCGCCGCGGATCAGCCCCGCCACGTAGAGCGCTCCACACAGCATGTAGAGGTAGGCGAGCAGCCAATGGAGCCGGAGCGCGACGGCCAGATGCGACGGCCCCAGGCTCAGGCGTTCGTAGAGCCAGAAGCGCGTGTCGACCGGACCCGAGCTACGCACGGGTGCCCCGCCGAACAGAGGGGCGAGCGCGCGTCCCGCATCCACGAGGTAGTCGCCGCGCGGATTCCCCGGCGT
>JANNKI010000590.1:0-3424 GCA_031396225.1 bacterium
GAGCTGGCGAATCCGGCGGTGAGCTGCAGGCAGTTCGAGTTGAGGGAGAAGATGGGCGAGTAAGCGCCCGCCTCGTCGAACCCGATGACCACGAACAGGTAACTCTTGCCCGGTGTGAGGTTCGTGTATTGCTTGAATGCCGTATCGGCGCTCGTGGAGTCCCACCCCGCCCAGGCGGTGGCCGCTTCCCGTTTGCGGAGCGAGTCAGGGTTCACGAGGAACACCTTGCTCGAGTCGGAGTCCAAGTCGAGCATCGTGTACTTGTACTTCACTGGCTTCTGGGTGAACTGCCCGTCGGGGTCGATGCCTTCCCATTCGATTCGCACGGACGGCGTGACCTGCGCGCGCAGTAGCGCGCTCGGGCGCGGGTTCCGGATGATCACCGTCGGCGCGATCGTGTAGGCGAAGAACGCGCGTGACTTGCGAGAGGACTCGGCCCCGTCGTCGTCCACGGCCTTGATGACGAAGACATGGAAGTCCGACGCGGTCGGCGGATTGGTGCCGCGGACGCTGTCGGGGAGCGTGGCGCGGAAGAACACGATCTCCTCGTTCTTCTGCGTGCTCACCCAGCACGTGTCGCCGTTATTGCACTTCGTGGTGTCGTACACCACCACGGCCGGCGGATCGATGGCGTACTCGTAGTGGTCCACGCGCCCGTCCGGATCCTCGCCCGACCAGTTCACGCGATAGGCGTAGAAGTAGGGATTGCTCCGGTCCGGCGCCACGGGCGCGTTCGTGAGTTCCACCGATGGTCGCTGGTTCGGAAACAGCGCGCCATTGATGTCCCTGCTGGCGCAGCCGGTCAGGCCGAGCGCGCCGAGTACCAGAATCGCCGTCGCGAGCACCGCGACACGCGGGGACTTCGCACTCATCGCTGCCTCCTGCCACTGTCGTCCGGGGACCCCGGTCGGGGGATCGCCACTTCACCATCACCAAGGAAGCCAGGTTCCGGGGCCGCGAGGCGGCACGCGATATCCGTGTCCACGCACGTTCCGTAGCCGTTGGAACCTTCCCTGCCCGCGAAGGGACAGGTGGCCGTTCCGAGGCTGGCGTCGCACACCGCGCAATCACATAGCCGAATGCGCACGATGATGTTGCCGGGCGCGATCTTGTCAATCGGGATGCTGATGTTGATGAGGTTCGCCTGGAAGAACTCCCCCGGGACGATGTAACAGGTGTCGCGCAGGGTGGCTGCGTCCTTGCCGAGGATGGCGATCTTGCGCCGAAGGATGGGGCCGTACCCCGGCGTACCGCCCACCTTGTTGAACCCGGCCTGGGGGTCGAGTTGGTCCACGTCGTCCGCGGGAAGGTTAAACGTCGGCGTGCGCGTGAGCAGCTGGTTGACCGTCGGCCGGAAAGTGGGGTCGCGCCGCAGGCGAGGCGCGCGATTCACGTAGAACGTGAGGATCTTCGAGCGCAGCGCCAGGTCCTGCGCGTCGGCGCCGCCGTTCTCGACACGATCCACGATTCCGACGGAGCCACCGGGGCGCTGGTCCAGTCGAAGGTCCACCGTGGAATTGCCGTCCTCGGCCCGGATCTCGGCGTAGGCGCGGCCGGCGGTGGTCATGCCCTGGAAACCGTTGATGACCGGCTGGTGCTTGACCGACGCTGGATTGAATTCTGGATAGGTCGTCGTCTCCGACGGCTGGCTCGATTGGCCCGCAGCGTCGCGAACGGGGATTCGGATGCGGAAACCGATGGGCGAGCCGTTCGGACCCCCGGGCGTGAGCACCGGCTTGCCCTGAAGCTCGGGCGCGAGCAGTGCCAGGTTCACACGGACGGAATAGGGCGAATCCCGGTCGAAACCTCCGGCCGGAAACACGACCCACGAGTTCATGTGAACGGTGTCGCCCTCCTGACGCACCCACAGGCGGTCGTTGTAGATCTCGAAGAACGACTTCCGTTCGGTGCGCAGCGCCGGCAGCACCTGCGCGGAGTCGCTGCTGAGCATGGTTCCGGGCGCGCCCTGGAACGCGGCCCAGCCGGTGGCCGAGAAGTCCTGGAACCAGTAACGCTTGTTGTTGCCGTCCGTGATCGTCTGCCAGCCGCCCAGCGGGTCGTTGGGGTCGGGTCCCGCGAACCAGGTGTCGGGGGCGAAGTTCATCTGGAACCAACGCGTGGCCTCGCCGCGCCAGCCGGACTGGCCGATGGCCTGCAACGTGAAGACCTTGGGGCCCGGGTTCACCCTGTCGAGGCCGACGCCGGTGTTGTACGTGGCCGTGTGGACCGAGGAGTCCACGGTATTGAAGTTGGGCTCGTCGAGCTTGTAGCGATAGCCGGTGACCACCGTGCTTGGGATGGTGGGTTCGCCGTGCCAGCGCATGGAGAGCAGCGCGTCCGCCGACACCGTGTCGCGCGGCACGGGATGGCTGTTGCTGATCTCGAAGAAGTCCGTGACGAAGTACGTCTTTTCCAGGGCGCGTACGCCGCCTCCGGGAATCAACTCGTACTCGGTGCCGACGGCCTTCAGCTCGTCGATGATGGCCTTGGGCGGAAAGCGGTCGTAGGAGCTGAAGATGAATCGAGCCGGTGTGGGGTCGGGACGGCCCTTCTCGTCCACGGCGTAGATGAAGAACGCGTGCTGTCGCTCGCTCACTTCCAGGGACGCGTTGAAGATGAAGATGCTGTCCGTGCGGGTGGTGAAGCGGTAGTCGCGCGCCTTGGGGCCCGGCAGGCCCGGTACGGTCGAGCTTCCTTCCGGGGGAACGGGCAGCGTCTCGACCACGGCCCAGTAGAAACCACCCACGGTGCCATCGCGGTCCGTGCCCGCCCAATACATATGGAAGCGGACCGGGATCTTCCCGATCTGCGGGCGGATCGGCTGGTCGAACTCGTCTCGCGTGGTGATCGTGTCCTGCGGCGCGGCCACGATCCAGGTTTCAGGTGGCTGGTTATCGATCGTCGTAGGTGCGAGCGTCTTGCGACATCCGGCACCGAGAAAAGCTAGAAAAAGGCAAAGGACAGCCCCGACACGTAAGCGCATTCGCGCCCCCCAGCACGCCCAGTCGTTGTGGAAGGTAGTAGCGAGAAGCTAGCAACCGAGCGGCGCAAGCGTCAAGCCGAAATCCGACTACGCTTTGCCCGATTCACCGCGACGCCTCCCAGCCGCCCGCGCCAGGGGCCCCACCGAGCCGCAAGTCGACGCCCGGGCCCTTCGGGACACCCCCCTGCTCCGCCGCAGCCCCAACCCCGGGGGGGGCGGCTGGTCGCAGACCCATGAAAAACGGAGGGGCGGGGATCGCTCCCCGCCCCTCCGTGTACTGACTGTTACTGCGTTCCGACTAGTTGTTCAGCACGATGATCCGGCCGGCGTCCTTCTGCACGCTGCTGCGCACGAAGTACACGCCACGGGCCACCTTGCCGCCGCCATCGTCGGTGCCATCCCACAGGATCGAGTGCTCACCGGCCGGGAAGACGCGGTCAG
>JANNKI010000662.1:0-7279 GCA_031396225.1 bacterium
GCGACGCGTCCGGCGCGCTGACGGCGTTTCGCGCCGAGCGCCGCGTGCGCAAGGACTGGCCCGAGGCGGACCTGCGCGAGGGCCAGGCGCTGGCTGCGATGGGCCGACGCGACGAGGCGCGTCGCGCGTGGCGGCGCTCGCTGGATCGCCACCCCGAGCTGGGCGAAGCGCGTGACTCGCTGACGAGTGCCTCGGGGCCCGCGCGCTAGCCGGCCCGCGCCCTGGCTGCGCTGCGAGCGCTAGCTGGGCTGGCGCGCCACGACGAGCCTGGCGAACCTCTCGTAGGCGGCGCGCGCGACGATGCCCTGGCCCCGATGGTGAGTCGCGCGCGGTGCCAAAGCAACACGCCGCGCCACCCGAAGGCGACGCGGCGTGCGGTACGAGCCGCATGAACTCTTGTGCACAGGGCGCACTACAGGATCCAGCTGGCCCCGGAATTGTCGACGTTGCGAGCCGGAAGCCACGACACGTCGCCGCCGCTCCCGCTGGAGAGCTTGAGCAGCATGCCCATGCCGGGCGTGGGTGGCGTGGTACGGGGCGCGACACGCGCGGGCTTGGCAACCGGCTTACGCGCCGGCGCCAACTTGCGTGTGGTCAGCGCGGGCGTCGACTGGAGCGTCGCCGGTACGACGGCCACGACTCGCGTGCTCGGCCGTGACACCGAGGCGCCGCGCTCGACGCAGCGCTCAGGATCATCGGCGCAGCGTGACGCTGCGCTGGCCGCGGGCGCGAACAGCGCGGCAGTAGCCATGACGATCAGCAATTGCAGTGGACGAGTCAGTTTCACGAGTGGCCTCCGCTGGGGAGCTCCCGGTACTCGAATAGCGGCGACTATACATGCTGCGCCGCCGGTCCAGCGTGGTTTTTCTGACCGACGCCGCGCTCGGGGGGCCAGCGAAGCCCATTGGGGCGCAATCTGTTACGTGAACGTCAAGTAACAAACCTGCCGATCGGGCGGCGCGGACCCACCGCGCGGGGAGCAGCGGGCAACACGGCCGACCTAGCCCCGGCCGGCCTCGGCGGCGAGGAATCGCTCGAGCAAGGAACGAAGCCTTCCCGCGACCCGGTCCGCCACCTCGGTGACCTCGGCGTGGCTGAGCGGCGTGGTCGAGAGTCCGGTGGCGCGATTGGTCACGCACGACAGACTCGCGGCCTCGCAGTCGAGCTGCGCGGCGAGCGTGACCTCGTGCACCGTGCTCATGCACGCCACGTCGGCGCCGAGGGTTCCCGCCATGCGCACCTCGGCGGCGGTCTCGTAGGTGGGACCGTGCCCGCCCATCAGCACCCCCTGGTGGACTTTGACCTGTGCTTCGGCAGCCGCGGCCAGCAGCGCTTCGCGCAGGCGCGGTGAATAAGGGTCGGCCACGCGGTGGCCCGCGCGGCGCTCGCGCAGCTCCTCGCGCGTGAAGAGCCCGCGCTTGCCGATGAAGTTCAAGTGACCGGTCGCCAGCATGATGTCGCCCGGGCGCAACTCGGGGTGGATCGCACCCACCGCGTTGGTGAAGATCATCGTGCGCGCCCCCAGCGCATGCATGACGCGCACGGCGAACGTGACCCGGTCGAGCGTGTAGCCCTCGTAGCGATGACTGCGCCCCGAGAGCGCGGCCACCGGCACGCCGCACCAGGCGCCGAGCGCCAGCCGACCGGCGTGGCCCGGCACCGTGGAGGGCGGCCAGTTCGGCAGCTCGCGCGTGGCGAACACCTGCGCGCCGGGAATGGCGTCCACCACGCCGCCAAGGCCTGAGCCGAGCGTGAGGCCGACTCTCGGCACGACGGAAGTGCGCCTCCGAATGTCGGCCACTGTTTCGGCGACGCGGCGTTCGAGATCATCCGTCGGAAGGGTGGGGCGTGTCGGCGTGACGCTCATGCTTCCTCGGGGTCGTAGGGCGCGCCGAGCGCGCGCGGCGGCGTGGCGCGCCCGATGAACCCGGCCAGGGCGAGCATGGTGACCGCGTAGGGCAGGGCCTGCAAGAGTGCCGTCGGGAACCCGCTCCCCTGAAGCGAGATCTGCGCGGCTTCGGTGGCGCCGAACAACAGGCACGCCGCGGCCGCGCCCGCCGGGTGCCACTTGCCCACGATCATCGCGGCGAGCGCGATGTAGCCTCGGCCGCCGGTCATGCCGTCTGTGAACGAGTGCTGCTCGCTCGCGAGCCACGCCCCGGCCAGCCCCGAGAACGCGCCGCACAGCAGCACGCCCGACACGCGCAGTCGCGCCACCGACAGCCCGAGTGCGGCGCTCGCGGCCGGCTGCTCACCGGTCGCGCGCAGCCGCAGTCCGAACGTCGAGCGATAGAGCAGCCACACCGACGCGGGCACCAACAGCAGCGTCAGCGTGACGAGTGGCGTGGCGAGCAGCGGCCCCAGCGCCGGCAGGTGCGCCAGTGGCCCGATCGGCAGGTCGGGCAGCCCGGGCACGCGCGGCGAGTTGGACGACGAATGGAACACCGTGACCAGCACGAAGCGCGTGAGCCCCGCGGCCAACAGGTTCAGGCCGATGCCGCAGGTGATCTGGTCGGCGCGAAACGCCACCGTGACCAGCGCGTGCAATGCGGCGGTGGCCACGCCCGCGAGCACCGCGCACAAGAGCGCCAGCCACGGGTCGTGCAGGTACCAGGCGCCCAGCACGTAGGCGAGCGCCCCGTGCAGCATGATGCCCTCGAGCGCCAGGCACACCACGCCGCCGCGTTCGCTGAACGCGCCGCCCATGGCGGCCAGCGCGTACGGCACCGTGATGCGCAGGCTGGCCGCGGCGAACAGCAGCGCCGGCATGTCGCTCATGCGGGCCTCCGGCGCGCCCAGCGATCGAACAACGCATAGGCGCTGATGGCGAACAGGATCACCAGCGCGCGCAGCACGTTCACGATGTCGCTCGGCACGCGTTGGTTCACCACCAGCCCGCCGTAGGCGAGCGCGCCGAAGAACAGCGCGGCCACGAGCACGCCCACGGGATGATTGCGGCCGATCAAAGCCACGGCGATGCCCATGAACCCGGCGCCCGCGGTGAAGTCCATCTCGAACCAGTGCTTGTAGCCCAGCACGAAACTCGTGCCGCCGAGGCCGGCGAGCGCGCCCGACAGCGCGAACGCCAGCACCTGTGCGCGGCCCGTGCGCACGCCGGCGTATTCCGCAGCGCCCGGATTCAGGCCCAACACGCGCCACTCGTAGCCGGGTCGCGTGCGGAACAGGAACACGCCGAGTCCCGCCGCGAGCGCCAGTCCCAGCACGAGCGTCAAGTTGACGGGCGAGCCTTTCAGCCACGGCAACAGCACGTCCAATCGAGGCACCCACGCTGCTTCGGCCACCTCGCGCGTGCGAACCGTGGCGGGCACGAACAGCGTGCGGCCCCACCACGACACCAACGCGAACGCGATGAAGTTGAGCATGATGGTGTTGATGACCTCGTGCGACCCGAAGCGCGCCTTGAGCGCCCCGGGCACCGCACCCCACGCCGCGCCCGCGAGCGCGGACGCGAGCAGGGCGGCTAGCAGGAGGAGCGGGCCGGGCAGCGGCGCGTACGCGCCCACCAGCGCCGCGGCGAATCCGCCCAGGTACATCTGGCCTTCGACGCCCACGTTGAAGAGCCCGGCACGGAACGCCAACGCCACCGCGAGTCCGGCGAACACGAGCGGCGTGGCCTTGAACAGCGTCTGCCCCACGCCGTAACCCGTGCCCAGCGCCTGCTGGACGAGCATGCCGTACACCTCGAGCGGGGACTGGCCCACGGCCGCGATCAGCACGCCACCGGCCACCAGCGCCAGCGCCACCGCCGCGAACGGCGCGAACGCGGTGAGGGAGAGTGCCGGGCGCGTCGCCATCAGGCGCGCGCCTCGGGTGGCGTGTCGGAGCCTCGGCGGGCCTGCGGCCCGCGCGTGGCCGGAGGCCGCGAAAGCTCCAATGGCGTGTCTATCAGTGTGGCCCGCCCCGTCATCCACAGGCCCAGCGTGCGCTCGTCGGTGGCCGACGGCGTGGTCTCGTGCACGATGCGTCCGCCCGCCAGCACCACGATGCGGTCGGCGAGCGCCAGGATCTCGGACAACTCGCTCGAGACCAGCAACACGCCGAGACCCGCGTCGCGCGCGGCGATCAGCCGGCGGTGCAGCGCGTCCACCGCGCCCAGGTCCACGCCGCGCGTCGGGTGGGCGGCGATCAGGGCGCGCGCCGTGCGCGTGAGTTCGCGCGCCGCCACCAGTTTCTGCTGGTTGCCGCCCGAGAGCCGGCCCGCGCGCATGCCGGGCTCGGCTGGCCGCACGTCGAACTCAACGAGCGGCGCGCGGGCGCGCTCGACGAGCGCGGGGCCGCCCAGCCAGGCGCCGTGTGCGGCCTCGCGCTGCCGGCCGAGCACCAGGTTCTCGGCCGACGTCATCTCGGCCACGAGCCCGCGACGCAGGCGGTCCGCTGGAATGTGCGCCAGGCCCGCCTCGGCGTGCGCCCGGGTGCTGCGTCCGGTCACGTCGCGGCCCGCGATGCGCACGGTCCCGGTGTGCGCCGCGCGCAGGCCGGCCAGACATTCGACCAGCTCGTGCTGCCCGTTCCCCTCGACGCCCGCGACTCCGACGATCTCGCCCGCGCGCACCTCCAGCGACACGCCGCGCACCGCCGGCAGGCCGCGCGCGTCGTGCACCACCAGGTCGCGCGCTTCCAACACGGGCTCGCCCGGCGCGCGCGCGAGGCGCTGGTCGAGTGGCGGCGGCACGTGGCCCACCATCAGCTCGGCCATGCGCTCCACCGTGAGCGTCGCGGCCGCGCCGCCACCCACCACGCGACCCGCGCGCATCACCGTGACGCGATCAGCGAGTGAGCGCACCTCGGCGAGCTTGTGCGTGATCAGGACGATGGCGGTGCCGGCGTCGCGCAACTCGCGCAACACGCCGAACAGCTCGTCCACCTCCTGCGGCGTGAGCACGGCGGTGGGCTCGTCCAGGATCAGCACACGCGCGCCGCGGAAGAGGACCTTGAGTATCTCGACGCGCTGTTGCTCGCCCACCGACAGGTCCGCCACGCGCGCGTGCGGATCAATGGGCAGGTGATAGCGTGCGGCCAGTTCCGCCACCTGGCGCTCGGCCGTGGCCGGCGCGAACGAACCCAGCGCGCCGCGCGGTTCGCGTCCCAGCACCACGTTCTCCGCAACGGTGAGCGTGTCCACGAGCAGGAAATGCTGGTGCACCATGCCGAGCCCCAGCCGCATGGCGTCGGCCGGCGAGGCGATGCGCACCGGGCGGCCCTCGACCTCGATCTCACCCGCCTGCGGCGGGTGCATGCCATAGAGCACCTTCATGAGCGTGCTCTTGCCCGCGCCGTTCTCGCCCACCAACGCGTGCACCTCGCCCGCGTGCAGCTCGAGCGACACGCGGTCGTTGGCGAGCACCGGGCCGAAGCGGCGCGTGATGTCGCGCAGGGAGACGATGGGTGCGGACATGAGCGCGGGAGCGTACACGCGCATGGGCAGGCGGAGAAGCACCGGGAGTCCGGTCCGCTGCGTGCCGCACCGCGCCGCGCCCGCTATATTCCGCCGCCATGGTCAAGCCCTCGGCCGCCGCCGCGCCGCGCCCGCGCCTGCCGTTCCCCTGGCTGCTGCTCGCGGTGGTGTTCGCATTCTGGTGGTTCGGCGGGGGCACGCTGTGGCGTTCGTCCCACTGGGCGCACTACACCTACCTGGCGGATGCCTGGCTGCAAGGCCAACTGCACCTGGCGCGCGTGCCGAACGACGCGGGCGACATGGCCGTGGTGGGCGGGAGGCTCTACGTGGTGTTCGGCCCGTTCCCGGCGCTGTTGCTGCTACCGCTCGTGCCGCTGTTAGCGCGCGAGACACCCGACGTGCTGGTGCTGGCGCTCACGGCTCTGGCGGGCGTGTGGGCGTTTCACTCCCTGCTGGCACGCCTGCACGGAACGCAGGACCGGGCACGGCTCGCCTGTGCCACGCTCACGTTCGCGCTGGGCACCGCGTTGCACTACGGCGCCGCCATGGGCAACGTGTGGCTGCACGCCCAGATCACGGCCACCGTCCTACAGGTCTTCGCGCTGCTCGCCGCGGCGTCAGGACGCCCGCTCGCCACCGGCATCCTCCTGGGGCTCACCGTGCTCACGCGCTCCACCACAACGCTCGCCGCACCGTTCGCGGCGTGGCTCCTGTGGTCGCGACGCCAGCGGGAACCCGAGGCTGCGGCCATGGCCGCACCGCAATGGCTGGCACTCGCGGCGCCCATCGTGGCCGCCGCGGCGCTGCACGCGGTCTACAACCAGGCGCGCTTCGGCAGTCCCACCGACGCCGGCTACCACTACATCCTGATGGGCGGCGAGTTCGAGGCGCTGGTCCAGCAGTACGGCCGCTTCTCGGTCCACTTCCTGCCGCAGAACCTCTTTGGCTGGCTGCTCCGTCCGCCGTTCTGGAACGGCAGCGCCCTGGTGCCCGACGCGCACGGCATGAGCCTGTTGCTCACCACGCCCTACCTGTTGTTCGCGCTCTGGCCGCGGAAGGTCGGGCGCATGGAGGTGCTCGCGCTCGCCACGTTTGCGCTCATCTCCGCGCCGTCTCTGCTTTATTACAACGACGGCTGGGTGCACTTCGGCCAGCGCTTCGCCCTGGACGGCATCGCCCTGGCGCTGCTCGCCGCTTCGTTCGGCGCGGCGCGTGCGCCGCTGCTGCTGGTGGCGGTGCTCACCGCGTGGGGCGTGTTGGTGGGCGCGTGGGGTCTACAGTGGTTCAAGGGGAACTTCCTGCACTGAGGCTGGCCAGCTTGGCTGTCCTTTCAGCTCGATATTCGCGTCGCCCTTGCGGGGCGGGAGAGCGCCGCGACAGGAGAGCCCTCGAAGCGAGCGATGAGAATTCGTTTGACAGCCTCGCGGACCCCACCCTGTCGCGATGCGCGGCTCCTCCCGACGCGGTGCACCAGCGTGCGCAGGATGCGAGCACGCGCCTCGTCGGCTGCCTGCGCACGATTCGCTCGTCATGACGCATTCGGCGCGTACTCCGGGCCCGCACGAGCGTCGAAAACCCGCGTGCTATAAAGCATGTGCCCCCGCGACAACTCATCGCCGCGGAGACCCGCCATGCCGAACTACTCGCTGTCGCACGTCGCCGATCACGTCCTGCTGTGTGACCTGGCCGCGCTTGTTTCCCAGGACCGCACGACCACCGCCTCGCTGCTCGCCCATTTCGCCGAGGTGGACACACGCCGGCTGTACGCGCCAGCGGCCTATCCCTCGATGTTCGAATACTGTGTGCGCGAGCTGCACCTGTCCGAGGGCGCGGCACTCAAGCGCATCCGTGCCGCGCGCACCG
>JANNKI010000628.1:0-1885 GCA_031396225.1 bacterium
ACAGGAATCCGCGGTACACGGTCTCCTCCCCGAAGCCCGCCCCCACGATCACCAGGTACAGCATCGCCGGCATCGCGGCGGTGTTGCCGGCGAGGTGGTGGTAGGCCTGGTTGACCGGCGGCGCGCCGAGCCGCGGCCTCACCACCGACTTCATCGCCAGCTTGAACGCGGCGCCGAACACCACCCCGGCGAGGATGGTCAGCACCCAGTTCGCCGGCCGCACGTATCCGATCTCGCGCCACGGGGTGCGCGAGCGCCGCGCCCACGCCAGCACCAGCAGCGCGCTCAGCGGCACGAACAGGAAATTGCCGGCGAGCACCGCGAGCATCGCGAGCACGCCGATGGGTCCGAAGCCGCGGAGCGCCGCGGCGAAGCGATCGTCTTCCGGAGGCGCGGCGCTCATCATGTCCCGCAGGTTACCTTCTACTCGTAGCGCAGCGCCTCGATCGGATCGAGCGACGCCGCCCGCCGCGCCGGCCACACCCCGAGCGGCTGTTGAGAGCAAAACCAAGTGACCGCTTTTGACACGACTATCTGTCCGCTTTTTCAGGCAGCGCGTTCGGGAGCCAGCCGGGCACGACCGCGGGCGTCGTAGCGTCCCCAGCAACGGGGTCCGCGCCAGACACTGTGCGTTCCATCCAGATGCCGGCGCACCGTCACCTCGAGCCCGGCGCAGGTGGCCCGCCCGGGCTGCTTGGCGATCTGCAAACGAGTGCCCTCGATCACGACGGTGTTGTCCTTGCCGACGGTACGGGTCTCCTCGAAACAGAGGATCTGGTCGAGCGCCGCGCCACCGGCAGTGACGAACGCTGATGCCGAGTCGGCCGCCGGCCGGGAGAGCTCGGCGTTGTAGTGCGGTAGAAATCGCTGCTCGAGGTAGTGGTTGGCGCGCTCCCGCGTGCGGATGCCGGCGGCTCGCAGTTCGTTGACGAGACGGCCTTGCAGCGTCCGGTTCACGCGTTCGCCACGGCCGCGCGCCTGCGGCGAGTAGGCCAGGATGTGCTCGACGCCGAGCCGCTGGAGGGCGCGCTGCACCTGGGTCGGGCGCTCCGGGCGCGGGCGACCGTCGGAGCCGCGGGTGCAGGCCGCCCAGCTGGCGCGATCGGTGTAGAGCGCCTGGGGCAGTCCGTGGTGCGTGAACACCGCGTGCAGCGCGGCCAGAACGTCTTCCGTGGTCTCACGCTCACTCATCTGCGCGTACAACAACTGGCGCGTCGCGTCGTCGACCACCGCGATCAGGCACTGGCGCTGTTCGGGGCGCAGGGCCAGCCACGGATGGTGGCTGCCGTCGAGGTGCAGCATCTCCCCAAAGCAGGCTCGCGGCGGTCGCCGCACGAAGTGACGCCCCCGCGGCCGGTGCTTCTTCACCAACCCGGCACTCTGCAGCACCTGCCGCACAAAACTGTACGACCAGGTCAGCCCGTGCTCCCGTCGCGCGATCGAACAGAAGTGGCGCACGTTGAAGCCCGCATAGCGCTCTCGATACAGCTTCAGCAACGGCTCCAGTTGTTGCTGCGTCACCCGCCGGACGGAGCGGTGCCCGTGCGTTCGACGATCCACCAATCCCGACACCCCCGACTGCTTGAAGCGCAGCTTCCAGCGCCGCAGGCTCCGCGGGTTGCAGCCCAGAATATCCGCCGCCTGGATCCAGCTGAGCTCCCCGTTCACAGCACGCATCAGTACCTCTTGTACCTTCATCATCCGCTCCTGTGCGGTCGGAGCCTGCGGCATCGCTGGCCTCCTCGGTCCCGAGATACCACCTCCGCCGCTGGTCTGGGTGGAGCGGTCACTTCGCTGCTCAAACCGGACAGATCGATGAATCCTCTACAGAAGCGCGGCGATCGCTTGAGAGGCCAGGAACCCTCTGCTAGCGTCCGGCCGCTCG
>JANNKI010000012.1:0-4213 GCA_031396225.1 bacterium
CCCCAACACGCCGCAGGGCAGCGTGTTTGGGTCGGACCCGCACAGTGCGCCGGAGTGCTTTCAGGGGGTCGGCTTACCGGCGATGGTGTCCTTTATCGTCGCCATCGTCATCATCGTCTCCATCGTCTCCGTTACCGCCGCCATGTCCGCCACGTCCACCGCGTCCACCACGCCCGCTGCGGTCGGGCCTGGTGATGACATTGGTGTCCATGGTGACCGCGCCATTGAGTGCCATGGCCCGGCCGCGCACGATGGAGGCGCCGGTGTTCATCGTGACAGAGGCATAGGCGATGATGGTTCCCTGGAAGGCGGTGTTCGTGCCCAGCGTGGCCGAACTGCCCACCTGCCAGAACACGTTAGCCGCTGAGGCTCCGTTGATCAGTGTCACGCTGGAATTGCTCGCCGTGGTCAGCGTGCTTCCAATCTGGAAGACGAAGACGGCATTGGGATTGCCCCCGCCATTGAGGACCAGGGCGGTGTTCAGCTCGGCGGAGGAAGGGAAGCAGTAGACGCCTGGCGACAGCGTGCTGTTCAAGACGGGCTCGACCGTGTTGCATGCCCGTCCGGCAAGGTCGTTATACGCCGCTTGCAGGTCCAGCTTGGCCTGGGTCGCCACAGCGTCATTGATGCGCAGGGTCCCGTTGAGCGTTCCGGGCGGGAATCCCGTCACGGCAGAGCCCGGGGTGAGACCGATGTCCCCGTTCACCACCGTAGGACCGGTGTTGGTGATCGTGCTGGCGGCGAACACGGCGAACCCGCTCGCTCCCTTGAGGAGGCCTGATCCGGATGGCTTCTTACCCTTGTTCCACGCCGAGAACGAGGCACCGTTGTCGGGCGAGTCGGGTGCCGCATTGAAGGCCGTCGTCGAACTCGGCCCCGTGATGCTCCGCTCTGAATTGGCCATGGCACCGGAGCCGCAACCGAGCGACAGGAGGGAACCGGCCAGCAGTCCAAGAACGCCTAGCGTGATGGTGTGACTTGCCTTTGTCGGTTTCATCTGGGGATTCCTTCCAGTTGGGAGTTCTAGGGGGACCCGCTTCAATCCAATCGATCTCAACCTCTGCCCACCTGCACGTTTCCGAGATTGCCGATGAGCCCGAAGACATTGAGCAACCACAGGACGACCGCCACGACGGCGACAATGTTCAGGATCTGCTTGATCTTGCTGTCCATCGGGATGTACGTGTTGACGAGCCACAACACGATTCCCACCACGACCAGCGTTACGAGGACGTTCATGAGTGGCATGCCGGACTCCAGTTCTTGCGCGAACTTCGATGTGCCGCGGCCACTGAACCGGTCGCCGCGGCACTCGGCTGCTTACCCCTGCACCGCGAAGCGCAGGAATTGCCCATAACGCTGGCATTTTCCGTGCCGCACGACGGATTGCTGCGCAGCATCACGTTGCGGGGGGCGCTTCGGGCGTGGCCACTTGAATGCATGGCCCGGGATTACAAATGTGGAAAGGCGTACAAGCGCGGGCACCCGCGCGAGCCTCGTTCACGGCCACCGTCAGCCCGGCGAATCGCTGAGGGCCATGGAATCAGCGGCCGCCGGCGAACGGATGGGCTGGAGGCCCATCCGCCCCGACGGTCACAGCCTGGACGCCCCCAAGGCGCGTCTGCCATTCCTGAACTTGTCCAGCTCCGTGCGAAGCTGCTCCAGCTCGAGCGTCTGCTTTCCCACCAGAAGGTGGAGTTCCCGGATGTACTGGACACTCCCGAGCTCGCGTGCCTGCGACACTCGCGTTCTCGCCGCGCCTGCGCTCTCGTGCCCCTCGGGCATGAGCCGCTTCCAACGCTGCAACAGGCTGCGTGCGATGCCCTGCTTTCGACTGAGCTCGGCCAAGGTCAGCTCGCCGCGCCTTACCCGGTCGATCTGTTGACGCTTGAATTGGTCGGTAAAGATCCGCCGGCCGTCCGACTTCCGCGCGATGCGTGCCATATAGACTCCGCCGGCGTCAGGGACGCACGGCGAGAGCTTCATTGGTCGTGAACGTGAGCGCGATGCCCGGCTTGAGCACCACCTGGTAGCCGTCCGAGGCGGCCACCACTCCGGTCGCCACGCCACCCCCGATGATGCCGCCGATGACCGTGCCCTTGGTCGTACCGCTCGTCGCCTTGCCGACGATCGCGCCGCCGGCCGCCGAGCCCGCGATGGCGCCCAGGTTCCGCGCCCGCGTCGAGCCCGCGATGACGGCTTCCGTGCTGCCGTGCACGTTGTAGCGCTGGCCCGCGACGTTGATCGAGTGCAGCCCGAGGTCGAGCATGGCGCGATCGCCCTTGCGGGCCGCC
Source organism: bacterium (assembly GCA_031396225.1). GTDB lineage: Bacteria > Eisenbacteria > RBG-16-71-46 > RBG-16-71-46 > RBG-16-71-46 > JAIOPA01. The sequence continues at coordinate 2,295 of JANNKI010000012.1, forward strand.
TTGACCGACGTGACCGTGCCCGAGACCGAACTGCCCGCCGGGATGACGTTCACGCCATCCACCATCGCCGAGTTCAGGACCGTCCCGGACCACGCATCGCCGACGCTGGCGGTCTTGGACGTGAGCGCCGTGTTGAGCGTGACGTCGAGTGACGTGCCGGACGGCAGGGTCAGGCCCGCCACGCGATAGGTGGACGACCCTTTGGACGAGTTGCCCGTGCCGTTCTGGGCGGCCGGCTGGTCGTCGCGACATCCCATGAGGGCGACGCCCGCGACCAGCATGATGCTGGAGACGAAGTGTGCATGACGCATGTTGGATGACCCCTTTCGAGAAGTCACAGGGTGGGTTTCACGACGGCGTTGCCGGCCAAGGTGACCGCACCGATCCGCGCGAGGGCTCTGCCCTCGAGGATCGCCCCGGTATCCAGGGTGATCGACTGATCCGCCATGATGGTGCCCTTGAATGCGGACGTCGTTCCCAACGTCGCCGAGCTCCCCACCTGCCAGAAGACGTTGGAAGCCCGTGCTCCACCGCTCAGGATCACGGCGCGACCAGAGCTCGTGGTGAGCGTTGATGCCATCTGAAAGATGAACACGGCGTTCGGGTCGCCCTGGGCGTCCAGCGTGAGATCACCCGACGAGATCGACAGCGAGGACGTGGACTTGTAGAGGCCCGGCGGCAGGGTCAGTCCGCCGAGATTCCCGGCGACGGTGACAGGTGCCAGCGAGCGTCCGGCGGCGTCGTTGTACGCCTTGGTGAGGTCCGTCATGCCCGCCGCTGATCTGGCGTCACCGGCGTGCGTCGCACCGGAAAGGGTTCCAGGAGGAAAACCGGTCACCGCGGTTCCAGGGCTCACGCCCAGATCTCCCGTCAGCGTGGTCTCGCCCGTGCTGGTGATCGTCGAACCTGCCAGCACCGCGAACGTTCCAGCCGTTCCGAGCTTCGGCGACGCCTGTTTGCTGCTCGTCGCAAACGTCGTGAAGGTCCACGCGTGATCGACCGCCATCGCGGTTCCGGCGGCATTCTGGGCGCCGGTCGTGAGTGTCGCGGTATACGCCGTATTGGGCGCAAGCGCGTCGGAGGGCGTGAATCTCGCCATGTCCGTGTCCGCGCTATAGACGACCGTTCCGGCCACCGGGGTCCCGCCCGGCCCGCTCACGACGAAGGTGGTCGGCGTGATGGTCGACGCATTCATCGGCTCACTGAACGATGCCGTGATGATCGCCATGCCGTTGGCGCCTTCGACGGGATTGGTGGAGCTCACACTCGGTACCGTCGTCGCCGTGGACCCGCCCGGGTTCTTGGGAGCCGAGTTGCAACCGGTGATCGCGACCAACAGGACGGCGAGTGACCACGCTGACAACAACCGCGTGCGGCGAGTCGCCGGCGAGTCAGCCTGCCGTGAAGCGAATTGAGCATGAGTCATGAACGGCTCCTTGGGGGTAGGCGTGGAGCAGCCACGGAAGCGGCGGCATCCTCGCGAACGATGGGTTGGGATGGGTTGGGATGGGATGTTCGTGTTCTTCGGAATCGTCGCTGTGCGGAGATCCGAAGGATCGTCCGCAGGCCAACCGAGGGTGGTTGGTCAGGCGATTCGTGGCTCGCGTGCGGTGTGGGGCAGCGCCTCAGGCCGTCCCGTGCATCGAGCAGGTGGCAGTCACAGCCTCTGCCTGTGCAGGCCACAGTGCAAGACAAGTCTCACGTGACATCCACCCGAACCCTTCAACATGGTCCTGGGTATAGACCTGGTTGTGCGGCGAAGATTGTGGGTGAGGCCTCGGAGGGCGCTGCCCGCCGGGGCCTCACTGCGTTTCAATAGGCCAACTTGAGCTGGTGCCTCCTCTCGTTGGCGATCGGGGCGGTGCGGACCTCGCCCCGGTAGTAGCGCTGCCACACCGGCGGCAGTCCCACCCGGTCGG
>JANNKI010000020.1:0-5692 GCA_031396225.1 bacterium
GCAGCGGGGCCGTGTAGTTGGAGCGGGGCGCGCGGTCGAACTGCCAGCGCCGTTGGCCGCTCACGTAGAACGAACCCCACTCCTTGCCGGGCGAGATAGGCCCGCCGAACGCGCCGTCGTACAGGTTGTAGTCGTACACGCGCGAGTTGAACAGCGACTCACCCACGCCCGTCAGGTTGTCGGTGACCGCCTCGAGAGAACCCGAGTAGCGCGCACCACCCTCCTTGGTGAGCACGTTCACGACGCCCGACATGATGCGGCCGTACTCGGCGTTGAAGCCGCCGTTGAGCAGCACGACCTCTTCGATGGCGTTGTTGTTGATGGACGTGGTCGAGTTGCCCGTGAGCGGATCCTGCTGCGAGAAACCGTCCACGAAGTAGGCGGTCTCGTTCGGGCGCCCACCGCGCAGGATGAGCGTGTTGCCGTTCCCGGACTCGCGGTCGATCTGGCGGGCGAAGTTCACGACGCCCGCCTGCTGTGCGACCGCCTCGCGGTAGCCGCGCGTCGGCATCTTCTGGATGTCGGCGCCGCTCAAGAAGCGCGTGGTGCTGGTGGCGTCGCGCTGAAGCAGAGGGCGCTCCGCGTTCACCACGACCTCGTTCATCTGCACGGCCTCGGTGCGCAGCGTCGCGTCGAGCGTGGTGGAGAAGTCCGGCGTGATCTCCACGTTGTTGGCGAGATGCGCCGCATAGCCGATCAGGTTCATGCGCACGGAGTAGCGACCACCCGGGATGCCGATGATGAAGTACTCGCCCAGATCATCCGTGATCCCCCCCAGTCGCTGCCCCTCGATGCGGATGTTCACGCCCGGAAGTGGCTGCTTCTTCTCGTCAACGATGCGTCCGGTGAGCTTCCCGGTCGTCCCGGCGAACGCCGGTACTGCAAGCACGAGGGCCACCGCGAGCGCGGTGATCCGCCGCACCCACGGGATGGAACTGGGCATGGCGATGTCTCCTTTCGGGCGAGACGACTCCGTCCCATGCCCCGAGGCAGCGGGGGGCAGGGATGGGTGGCGGCGATTGCGGCGCAAGGGAGAATCTGGCAACGACGCGTGCAGCTCGCGGTGCATGACGAACCTCCGGTTCCCCGGTACTTGACGAGGGGGAACAACCTTCCGTGGCGCTCCGAGGCCGTGCTGGGACGATGTCTCGCGCAGGAACCTAGGTCCAGAACTCGACAACTGTCAACGCCATACCACCGAACGTCGCTCCCGGGATGCCGACGCACGGGGCGGTTGTGGAGGTCGGTTGACTGTTGCGATGCCTGCTGTTTCGTCGCCGATTCCCGCGTTCGTCCGGTGGAACCTCGCCGGCGGAGTCCCGCAACTCACGCCTCGGGCGGCTCTTTCATTCTCTATACAGAGAAGGCAATGGCGAAAAGAGAGCCGGGGGCGCCACGATCAGCGCCCCCGGCTCTGTACTGCGCCACCACGAGATCAGAACGAATACGTCGCCGACACGCGCGGGAACGGATCCGTGCCAAGGCCGTTGTTGAACACGGCGCTGACCGGATTGTTCCAGAACGAGTTCGCCAGAGTCGCGTCCAGCATGAGCGAGCCCACCTTGGCGCCGGCGCCCATGTTGTACGAGAACACGTGGAACTTGACCGTCTGCGTCACGACCGGCGCACCCGTCTCCACCTTGACCGAGTACATCACGGCGTTTTGCGCACCGAAGCGCAGCGTGAGCCAGGAATTGACGTGCGTCTCGAGCGCGATGAAGGCGTTCGGGTAGAACGTCTCGCGGGCTTCGGTCTTCGGGCCAGTGCCGACCGTCTGCTCGATGTTGTTGCCGACGACCTGGGCGCCCAGGACGAACAGGTCATCCGACCCGATCGACCAGTTGCCCGCGATGCCGGCCTGCCAGCCGCTCAGCTTGGAGTCGGTACGAACCGCCGGAACCGAAGCATCCACATCCGACAGGTCGATCGAGTACACCTTCGCGACCGGCATCCACATCAGGTTGCCGCTCGACTTCATCATCGCGCGGGCGGCCACTTGGTACGTGGAACCACCATCGTCCGCCGCGGCATCCGGCGTGCCGATGTTCGTGCCCGAGAAGCCGCGGTTCTGGAACAGACCCGAGAACTCCACTTCCGTGTTCTCGTCCATGTCGAAACCGAAGCCGGCCCCGACACCCCACACGTTGCGGCCATTCGTGCCATTGCCTTCGGCGGTGCCAGCGGCGGTCTCGTTCGAGATGAACGAGCGATTCAGGCGGAGGCCAAGGCTGCCGCTGCCCATCTTGTGGCCCCACATGACGTCAAGGGCCTCACCGTTGGTGTTCGGGTCGCTGACCCCGAGCAGTCCGGTCGTGGTGATCGGGTCGCCGGACATGGACTGGCCCAGCGACGGGTGGAATCGGCGCATGTGAACGCCCCAGGTGCCGAGACGGCCTTCCCAGAGGTTTCCCAGCACCGCACCGACCGCCTCATTGCCTGCATTCGGCTCGGCGTACACCAGGTTTCCGACGGAACCCACACCCGACACGTAGGTGTAGATACCCGTGTAGTCCTTGATGTAGTCGCCCGGCACGTTCAGCCCGGCGACACGCGCGGACGAGGCAAAAGCGACCGCAGGGATCACGGTCAGGAGAGCGACGGCACTCAGGATACGGGTCATACGCTTATTCATGGTTGTGAAGCCTCCTTGCGAGAGTCGGTGAGAGCTACGAAGCCTCGATGCACCGGCAGCCGGGACCTAGCCCGCCGGCCTACACGTGGAGTCAGTAGCCCACCTCCTTTCGCCATCGATTTCTACCGGCATGCGAAAAGCTCCTCCTCATCCATGCGAAGGAGCTACGAAGCAGAAAGCCAGGTCGCATCCTTCACCGGAAGGATCCTGGCGCACGCCCGGCGGGAAAGTTAGGCAGAGCTTCCGGGGGTGTCAAGGCGATTCTAGGCCCATGGACCGGCCAAGCGAATTTGCATTCTCAATTCAGGTGGGCCGGAACCAGCCCATGAATTGCGGGAGCAGATCCTTGTCGCACAACGGGTTGCTCGCGTCAAGGCTGGCCACGGCGACCCTTCCCCGGCAGTGCGCGTAGAAACTGCCACCAAGGGATATTCCGACATGGCTCGGCGGTTCCCCCGGTCGGTTGAAGAACGCGAGGTCCCCGGGCACCGCCTCCTCCCGCTTTCCGAGCCGACTCGCGGCCCGACACTGGTCTCGGGCGTCCCTCGCCAGCACCACTCCCTGCTCGAGGAGCACCTGCTGGACGAACGCCGAGCAGTCGTACCCGGCCGGGCTCCGCCCACCCCAGAGGTAGGGCGTCCCGAGCAGCGATGCCACCCGCGCCTCGAGCGAAGGCCGCTTCCTGCCGGCCAGGGCCGAAGCCGCGAGGTATCCGCGCCGCCCATCGGGGAACTCCACAGCCGCCCATCCGCGCGCCGGCCGGGAGGCGATGAGTCGGTCGCCGAAGAACACGGGTGACACCCCTGCCCCGCCGCCTCGCCTCGCCCGCACGAGTGCCATGGGCACCCCGACACGGCCGGACGCCAGACGTCGCCAGCGAGCCGCCCGCTGCTTCGAGGCCGGCACGAGCCCCCAGGCGCGCACCCAGCCCGCGTAGCCATCGGCCTCGTTCCGCACCCGCACCCAGCCCTCGCGCGCTCGCCGTCCCAGCAACTCGACGGTCTCGCCCAGGAGCAGCTGGCTCAGCAGTTCCGCGGCATGGCGCGGCTCGGGCCGCAGGTCCAGCACCGGCAACGACACCACGGCATGCGTGGAAGTTGCCGGGGTCATTCGACGGTGGGATTGAGCAGCGAAAAGCGCCCGAAACCCTCGCGGTCGCCGAACACGAGCCGGCGGTAGGGCTGGTTGTAGTACCAGATCTCGATCCCCGGCTGCACGCCCGTGGCCTGGCGCTGCTCGATCTGGTCCGGGGGACCGTAGCGTATGTAGGCCCGGCCCATGTCGGATCTCCAGCCGGGACCGAAGCCCAGGAAATGCTGCGTTGCGTGGCGCATGCGGCGGAAGAACTCGATCTGGTACTCGTTCCTCACCGTCTCGGGCGTGGGATCTCGTCGCCGCCAGAACTGCTCCCAGCGCTCGGCCTGCACCTCGGGCGTCAGACCGCGCATGGCGTCCACCTCGCTCCCGTCCGCGACATAGGCGAGCGCCTCGAGCATCTCCTCGAAATCGCGGCCGCGGGGTGGGCCGCTCTCCTCCACTTCGAACGAACGGGCGGTGCGCCAGGACGTCTTCCCCTCGCGCATCTCCACCTCGAATGCATAGTCCCCGATGAACAGCTCGGAGTGGGGCGGCAGGAGCAGCACGGGCTCTGCCGACCGCGTCACGGTCACGCTGGTGTCGCCCTCGGCCGTCGTGCCGCCCGACTGGTCCTTCACGCGCCAGTGGTAGCGGTAGGCGCGCGGCCAGGGACCCGGGCGTCGGTCCACCATCACGGCACGCACGCCGATGGCGCCGGAGTCGAACCCGAACGAGCGCGCCGGCACCGGCGTGAACCTACCGGTCGAGTCCACCACCCCTAGCTCAAGGTCGGCGAATCCGACCGGCACCCGCGACAGGTCGCGCACCTCGATCCGGTCGCGCACCTCGGCGGATTCCAGTGCGCGCAGGTCGCGCACCGAGACGCGGATCGAGTAGACCGCGGGGGGCACGTCGAACTCGCGTGTGACCACGAGTTGGTTCCGCTGTGCAGCGGTGGTCGCGTAGTCCTTCACCAGGAGTCGCCGCTCCCAGGCGTCGCCGTAGAGGCGCTTCTGACCCCGGTTCGGGATCATCTCCACCACGAACGCCGCCCCGGCCGCGAGCCCGTCACCTGTGTGCTGCCAGTTGAGTTCAGGATAGGGCAGGCTCACAACGACCCGCACCCGGGCGCGCGACGTGGAATCCACGGCCACGGCCACGTCCACCGAGAAATAGGGTGGGTGGACAGAGCGCAGCGGGGGCCGGTCGGGCACTGCCCCTGCGTTGCGGGGCCCCGTGAGGAGGGCGACGACCACCCAGAGGAACGGGAGCAGCGTGCGACGGACGTTGGCGAGCACCTTGCGGCTCAGGCTAGCACATGCGGCGGTTGGCGCCAGCACGGCAATCCCCTTGACGGGGCGTGGTCCGATGAGTGGAAATAGCGGGGATCGGGCCGCTCTCCCACCGGGATGAGGTACGCTTCCTCTCGTGAGATCCGCCGCCGCATGCCGCGCCGCCCTGAGGCTGATGCCTGTCCTCGCGCTGCTGCTGTGCACCGTGGCCCGGGCCACCATGCCCCCGCCCTCCGGAAGCGTGCACCCCGAAGTCGCGGCCGCGTTCGCACAGGGACTCTTCGCCGTTCCCGAGCGCGCACCCGGGCTCGAGTCGAGCGCCGCTCGCAGCGAGTGGCGTGTGCCCATCATCCGCGTGGCGTTCACGGACAGCGCCATCGTGCATCCCCGCGTCGCGCTCGAGCAGCGGTTGTTCGACACCACCGGGGCCGTGCCGACCGGCTCGCTCGCTGAGTACTACCGCTGGGCCTCCCGCGGCCGGCTGCACGTCACGGGCCAGGTGGTCGCCACCGTGACACTGCCGAACGACCGCAACTTCTATGCGGCGGATGCCTGGGGCGTGGATGCGCTGGGCACCCCCAACAACTCCTACGGGATGTTCCGCGCGGCCGTCGAGGCCTGTGACGATCTCGTGGACTTCGCCCCGTTCGACCTGGATAACGACGGGTACGTTGACATGTTGTGGTTGGTG
>JANNKI010000045.1:0-1730 GCA_031396225.1 bacterium
CGGCAATGCCACCAAGCGCAGCGCGGCCGAACGGCCCAAGCAGGACCTGCCGGCGAAGAAGCGCTCGGTCCCTCGTGACACGCCCTCGGGGCAGTGGCGACGCGCCTCTTAACCTCGAGGCCGCTCCCGACTAGACTCCGGCGTGTGACCGCCACCCCCGGAGCCCGCGCGAAGGTCCCGAAGTGAGGCTGCGCCTCGCCGGATTGCTCCTGGCGCTGGGCGCGCTGGGGTTGGTGCTGTGGCGCGGGGAGCTGTTCACCGTGTCGCGGCCCGGCGACGCACCGCGCCCGCTCGAACGCGCGACCCGGGCCCCGGTCCCGGCTTTCGCCGTGTCCCTTCCCCGCGTCCCCGTCGGCATCGCGCACGTCGCCAGCACGGAAGGCCCATGGCTCGTGCACTACTGGGCGCCGTGGGAGCGGCACGGCCGCACGCAGGTGCTGGCGCTCGACTCGCTGATGCGCACGCTCCCGGGCGGCGCCGGGGACCAGGTGAAGATCGCGGTCGTGTGCTTCGATCCATTCCCGTCGGTGGCGCGCTTCGCGGCCAGGCTTCGACTCGGCGTGCCCGTGCTGCTGGATCATCGCCGCGAGCTCCAGGCGGCACTCCCCTGCCCGAGCATCCCCTATACGTGGCTGCTCGATCCCTCGGGTCGGGTGCTCGCCTCGCAACCCGGCGAAGTGGACTGGCACGCGCCGGCCACGCGAGCCCTGCTCGAGGCGGCTGCCGCTGGCGCGCGAACCGTTGCGGACTCCGCCACAGCGAACGCGCGCATTCCGGACAGCGCGACGCCCCGCCGGCTCGGGCCACCGGGGCGTTCGGGGTCAGGATCGGTTCAGGCGCGCACAACCTCGGCGGTCGGCCGCGCGAACCAGCGCGAGAGCAGCGCGTGGCCGCCGAACAGGACGGCGCTGTAGAGGACGTCGGAGGCGAGCGTATTGCGGAAGAACGGGATCGCGGCCACGTAGCACTCCACGAGTCCGGCCCATGTGCGCGGGTAATAGCCGCTCGCCCACATGCCGAAGTTCGAGAGCACGAAGAAAGTCACGGCGCTTGCGAGCACAGCACCGGTGATACGGCCGAACGAACGGCCGCGCGCGAGCCAGCCCGAGCCCATCAGCAGGCACGCGGCGAACGCGAGGTAGTTCCACGTCATGCTCATCGGGTGGTAGAAGCCGAGCACCGCGTCCGACGCGAGCAGCGCGGCGAACGGGACGAGCCAGCCGACCCGGCGGCCCGAGAATGCGCCGGCGAACAGCCCGATCGCGGCGACCGGCGCGAAGTTCGGCGGATGGGGCAGCAGGCGAGACGCCGCAGCCAGCACGATGAGCACGAACACCATCACAGGGGCCTCCCCGGAGTGGCGGCCCGCCCGGGGATCCGGGACGCGCGCCAAGTCCACCAGCCGACGTCACTCGTAGATGGTGGAGCTGAACGGGATCGAACCGTCGACCTCTTGCATGCCATGCAAGCGCTCTCCCAGCTGAGCTACAGCCCCACGAAGTTCTTGGGACGAAAGGGTGTACACCACGTCGCGAGCGGTCGTCAACTGCACGAGCCTGCCTCGCACCTCAGCGCGCAAGCTCCTGCTTCATGGCGCGCTGGGCGATGTCGCCGCCGGGGAGCATGCGCACGAGGATCGCCCGCAGATCCTGCGCGCCGCGGTCCGCGGCCGAGCCGGCGGGATCCAGCCGCGCGTACCGGTCGAGTGCAGCGATGGCCTCGCGCTGGCG
>JANNKI010000053.1:0-3236 GCA_031396225.1 bacterium
GCTGCACATGGCGCTCACCGAGACCTTCGACGCGGCGATCGTGGATGTCATGCTGCCGGGAATGGACGGGCTTTCCGTCATAGACGATGTGCGCCGGAAACGCGTGAAGCTGCCGGTGCTCATCCTCAGCGCCAAGCGATCCGTTGACGAGCGGGTCCACGGACTTCGCGCAGGCGGGGATGACTACCTGACCAAGCCGTTCGCGTTCTCGGAGCTCATTGCGCGGTTGTTGGCATTGGTGCGTCGTTCGCAGGATGCCCCGGCGGTGTCGCACCTGGAGGTGGGGGCGCTTCGAATCGATCTTGCGCGACGCGTGGTGACGCGCGAGGGGCGGCGCGTGGAGCTGCCTCCTCGCGAGTTCGCGCTTCTGGCCTACCTGGCCATGAACGCGGGGCGGGTCGTCTCCAAGACGATGATCATGGAGCAGGTCTGGGACTATAACTTCGACCCTCAGACGAATGTGGTCGAGTCGCGCATCTGCCGGCTGCGCGACAAGCTCGATCGGGGATTCGATCGCCCGCTGTTGCACACCGTGCGCGGCGTGGGGTACGTGCTGCGTGAAGATGCCTAGGCTCCGCGCGACCGTCGCGCTTCGACTCACGCTCTGGTACGTGGCCGCCTTCTCGATCTCGTCGGTGTTGGCCATGGCGCTCGTGTATTCCTCCGCCAGTCGCGCCCTGCGAGCCGAGACCGATCTGGAGCTTCGGCGCGATCTGGATGAGCGCGTCTCGATCGTCAACCGGGGTGGCGCCGAAGCGTTTCGGCAGGAACTTGCGCGCGATCGGGCCGCGCCGGATTCGCTTCGCGTGTTTCTCCGGCTCTGGTCCCGGGAGGGGCAGCCGATGGTTTCCGCCGGGTTCGGCGCCCCGGATGCAGCGACACGCCGGGCGGTGCTCGAACAGCTCGGGCGTTCGGAGCGGTCGATCCGCACCGTCCACCCCGGTGGACTCGAGCACGGCGTTCGGGTCGGCTACGCCACGGCGAAGCCAGCCTTCGTGGTGGAGCTGGGTCTGTCGCTCGAGGCCGTCGCGAGCAACCTGGCGGCACTCCGACGCGGCATCCTGATCGCACTGCCGACCCTCTTGCTTCTCGGCGGACCCATCGGCTGGTTCATGGCGCGCCGCGCGCTTCGCGGCGTGGAGGTGGTGACGCGCACGGCGATGGCGATCGCGGACGGGGCCATGGATCGGCGGGTGCCCATGGGCACAAGTGGCGATGAGCTCGATCGGCTGGCGCACGCCTTCAATCGAATGCTCGACCGCATCGAGGCGCTCATCGCTGGGATGCGAGAGGTCACCGACGCACTCGCTCACGACCTGCGAACACCACTTGCCCGGATCCGCGCATCGGCCGAGCGTGCCACGGCACCGGGTGCCACGGCGGAGGAAGGGAGCGCTGCGGCCGCCACGACCACCGAGGATTGCGATCGCATGCTGCAGATCCTCGACAGCACGCTCGAGATCGCGGAGGCGGAGGCCGGCGCAGTACCGCTCCGACTCGAGGCGGTGGATCTGGCAAACCTGGTCGAGGAAGCGCGCGACCTGTTCACGGCGCTCGCGGAGGACGGCCGGATCGCACTGGAACTGCGGGCTCCGAAGCGTTGCCTGGCGCGGGTGGACCGGAGTCGCGTGCAACGCATCGTCGCCAATCTGCTCGACAACGCGCTCAAGTACACGCCTTCGGGCGGGCGGGTGGAGATGTCGCTCACGGAGGAAGGGCAATGGGTGCGGCTCGACGTGAGCGACTCCGGAGTGGGGGTGTCCGCCGAGGACCTGCCGCGTATCTTCGAGCGCTTCTACCGCTGCGACGGCAGTCGCACGGGGAGCGGCAGTGGCCTTGGGCTCAGCCTTGCCAGAGCCTTCGCCCATGCTCACGGCGGCGACCTCACCGCCGCGAGCACGCTGGGCGTTGGAAGCGTGTTCACACTCCGGCTCCGGCGCGGAGCAGGGTGAACCCGGACGCTATTGGGTCTTGAACTCGCCCGAGGACAGCGTCTGGTTGCCACTCTCTTCGATGGCCAGGACTTCCCACTTATAGGCGGTGCGCGCCTCGAGGAAGCTGCTGGGGATCGCCATGGAGAGCACGGAGGGTGGGAGATACATGCTGAGTCCCCACTTTCCGATCATGTGCGGGTGGACATTCACGTCCTTCTCGAGGATGAGCTGATACGCGATGATCTTGACGGGGCCCCCACGGATGGTTTTCGTGACCGCACCCCAGCGGACGACGAGATCGGTGATGGACACCGTGGCCCCCTCGGCCGGTGACAGGAGCTCCGGCCCGGCGGGGATGTCGTGCGTGAGCCACGCGGTTCCGGCGGTCTCGCCCGTGCTCTTGCCCGCGATCATCCCGCGACCCTTGAACACGTATTGGCCACTTGGCATGTCCGCCAGCAGGTTGGCGAGGGGAACCTCGGCGTTCTTCGGCTCCACCGACTCGAAGAAGAGCTCGGTGAGACCCAGTGCCCCCAGCGCCCCCCTGGCCTCGAAATGAAGCTGTGGTCCCTTGGGGCCGACCAGGTCGAGCGTCTGCCAGCCCTCGCTGTCGACCTGTCCCTGAAACCCGGTGTCGTGGTCCGTGGCGTTGTGCTCGATGTTCAACTTGGCTTCCTTGAACGGGACGGGGCGCTTGGCTCCACCGGGCGCGGCCATCCCCACCATGACGGCGAGCGCCGCCACGGAAGCACCGAGCGCTGCGATGCGAGTGATCCTGTAGCTCCAGAACTTCACCACAAGTACCTCCCTTGACTGGGCTGCGGTAGTCCGCCTACCCCCGCGGAGCATCCGGCAAAGCGATGCACTGGAGGATGTTCGACCCTTGGGGCTTGCGGCACGGTGACGGCCGGATGACGGCTTGGTCATGCGTGCTTTGCGGCGGATCTTCGGACAGGGGGCGCCCCGTTGCGTGATTCAAGGCGATCCCTCATCTAGGAGTGGAAGCCCCGGCCAGCCCGCTCGTGGGGCACCACCACCCCGTGGTCTCCGATGGACTGCCGGGCATGTTGGTCGCCACCGGCAGCGTCAACACCCTAATTCATCTCGGCAGGTTGAACCTGATGCGCGGTGATCTCGCCCGGGCGCAGCCGTAGCTGGACCCGGCGCTCGCAGGGATGAACGCGACGCTCGGAAGCGACCACATCGACTGGGCGCGCTATTCGACGGCGCTGGTGGCGTTGTAAGAGGCGCGGGGGGATGTTCGCCAGGCGGCCATGTGGAAGGTTAGGCTCGGGCGGTGAG
>JANNKI010000074.1:0-2618 GCA_031396225.1 bacterium
GCGGCGAGGTCGGTGATGAGTGACCCGCGCAGCACCGGATCGTAGGCTCGCTCCCCTTCATGGAGTGATGCGCCTTCGGCTCCGTAGTACCGCAACACCATCTCGAGTGCGGCCTGCCCACAGCGCTCGCGCGCCTGCCTGACGATCGGGACCTCGAGCGCCGTTGTGGCCGCGGGAAGGCCCTCCGCCCGCGTCCCGGACAAGCAGACCATGGGAAGCACCGCGATCAACACGCGCAATCGGCTCGTTAATCTCATCATGCCGCGTTGGCTCCAATTGGAAGTGGCGAAGAAACGGGCGCTATTGTGGCGTTGACGAGGGTGTAGCGCCTTGGGCAATGGATCGACGGCGCCCAGCCGCGAGACTCGCCACGACGGCGATCAACTCGCTCGGGTCCGCTGGCTTGGAGAGGTACATCTGGAATCCCGCGGCCAGGATGCTCACCCGATCCTCGATCTTGCCGTACGCCGTGAGCGCTGCGGCCGGGACCTCGCCCCCCTGCTCCGGGGTGCGCATTCGGATCTTCCTGATCAGTGCATAGCCGTCCTCCTCCGGCATGGCGATGTCGGAGATGAGCACATCCGGCCTCCAGATGTCGAGCGTCTGGAGCGCCTGGGCGGCCGAACCCGCCACCCTCACCTCCGCGCCGCAGGATTCGAGCAAGGCCTGCAGTGACTCGTTCGCGCTCGGCTCGTCATCCACGAGCAGGACCCGGATCTTGTCAAGCCGCCGAAGCGAGACGTCCGCAAGCCCGTCCATCGCGGACGGGTGTCTCGGCTGTGCCCTCCCCGTGTGCTCGCCTGTTCCGAGCAGCGGGAGCTTGATCGTGAATCGGGAACCCAGCCCGGCACCCCGGCTCGCGGCGACGATCTCGCCGCCGTGCAACTCGACGATGTGGCGAACGATGGACAGGCCCAGGCCGAGGCCGCCGTGTCGCCGCATCGAACCGTCCATGGCCTGCTGAAAGGGTTCGAAGACGTGGGGAAGGAATGCGGGATCGATCCCGATTCCGCTGTCGGAGACCCCCATCTCCACGTGAGAGTCCGCACGCCCCAGCGTGACCTGCACGCTGCCTCCCTTGGGGGTGAACTTGATGGCATTGGAGAGCAGATTTCCCATCACCTGCTGGAGCCGTTCCGAATCGCCCGAGATCATCCCGGATCGCTCGTCCAGCACGAGCTGCAACCGGATCTGTTTGGCGTCACTCGCGGGGCGTTGGGATTCCACCGCGGCCCGGATCACGGGCAGCAGGTCGACGGCTCTCACATCGAGCCGGAACTTGCCCGCGACGACCCTCGAGACGTCGACGAGGTCGTCGATCAGCTCCGCCAAGGAGATGACGTTCCGCTCGATGACCTCGAGCCCACGGTCGACCTTCTGTTTATCGAGCGTGCCACTCCTGAGAAGCTGGGTCCACGTCAGGATGGGTGCCAGTGGATTGCGCAGCTCGTGCGAGACGGTCGCAAGAAACTTGTCCTTCAGGTGACTCGCCTCCTTGGCCTCCCGCAGGGCCACCGTGGTCCTGCTCTGGCCCTCCTCGGCGAGGATGCGCGCGCGCGCCTCTTCCCGGTACGCTCGGTTGATGATTATGATCAGAATGCCGCAGAGCAGCAACGCCAGCACGATGGTTATGGAGGTGATCCAGTTGAAGAACGTATGGGTTCGCTCCACGGAGGCGCGCGAGGTGGCCAACCCTGCCGCCGCCGCAGCCCCCACGTGCGCCACCAGTGAATCCAAAGCCGACTCGAGGGCCCGTCCGCGGGAGGCCATGGCCGCCGTGACGGGTGTTGCCAGCCGGTCGTCCGGGGCGCGAATCGCGGTCTCGAATTCCTCACGATAGTCGCGTTCGGCGAGGTCGATCCGATCAAGAAGGGAGCGGTCCCCGGGATCGGCGGCCTGCGCCTGCAGACGGGCGACCCCTCCGCGCAGCGCGGCGCTTTCCAAGCGTACCGCTCGAGCGTACTGGGCTTCTCCCGTCAGCAGCGACGTGCTTCCGTAGGACACTTCGCGGAAGCCGATGATGCGGAGATCCTGACTGTCCGTGAGATTCTGGCTCCTGCCGATTGTCAGGGTCGCCATCTCCCGAACCAGCATCTTCGAGGCGAACACGGACGCGCCACTGCTCAGGATCGCGAGCAGCCCGATGACGATCAATCCCGAACTCAAGGTGTGCTGGTGAGTCCACTTGTGCATTGGGCTTTCTTGCCGCGGATGTCGAAATTGTCCGTGTGCGTGCGGCGACCCGTCCGCCCGGTCCACCGCTCGTCGCGGTGACCTCCGCTGCGCCTGCGTTTGGCACGACCCACTCACCGCTCCCATCGCCGGTTGCTTGGGTCCGAACGCCCCTGAGCCCGCACTTCGCAGCGCGCGCCACGGCGATCCCTGTCGTCGTCGAGAGCTTCCCTGTCTCGTCACGGCGGCACACGCGAGCTGCGGCGTGCGACTCAGAAACCTAACCAGAATCGTGCCGGACTGAGATCGAAGTCGCTCCCCGCGCAACCCACTGCCAGGAAACGGGTTCGCAGGATTCCGCGAGGGGACAAGCTTGAGGAAGCGGCCGCGGGATCCTGAAAGTGAAATTGAGACCGTTGTGGAAGGTAAGGAATTACAAGGCCAGC
>JANNKI010000106.1:0-3240 GCA_031396225.1 bacterium
ACACTGGCGAGCGCTGTGCTCTCCCTCCCGCCTCGATCGCTCCTGCTGCTCGCGGTGTTCAATCCCGTCAAGACGGTGTTCGACCTGTTGCGCCCCGAGCACCAGGGCGAGTGACGCGTCAGCGCGCAGCGAGCAGCACGAGCGATCGAGGCGGGAGGGAGAGCACAGCGCTCGCCGACGTCCCTCCCCGCCCGGAGGGCGCGGAGCGTGGGATGTCGGCGAGAGGCGTGAAATCTGCGGGGGGCGACGCCGCGGTGTCCACCACGTCGTGCCACGCGCGGCCCGCGGGCGCGACCGGTAGCGCGAAGCGCTCCGGCTCGAGTTCGCCATTCACCAGAAGCAGCAGGTCCTGCCCGTCCGGTCCGGCCAGGCGCAATACCGCCCGGTGATGGCCGAGCCGCGCCTCGACGGGGTCGCGTCCCACGTTCGACCACTCGAGACCGTTCGCGCCGGGCGCGCCCCCGCGGAGCGCTGGGTGCCTACGCCGCAGTTCCAGCAGTCCCGCGACAAATCGGTGGAAGCCCTGCGTGCGCGGCGCGGCATCCCAGTCCAGCCACCACGCCGGCCCGTCGTGGCACCAGGCGTTGTTGTTGCCCCGCTGCGAGCGTAACGACTCGTCGCCCCACAGCCACAGCAGCGCGCCGCCAGACAGCAGCAGCAGTGCCGCCGCATTGCGCGCCTGGCGCGAGCGCACGGCGCGCACGCCGGGATCATGCGTGGGGCCCTCGGCGCCGCCGTTCCAGCTGCGATGGTCGTTCGTGCCATCGCGATTCGACTCGCCGTTCGGCTCGTTGTGCTTGCGCTCGTGACTCACGAGGTCGGCGAGCGTGAAGCCATCGTGTGACGTGAGGAAGTTGACCGAGCGGGAAGCGCCGGCCCCGGGCCGGTAGAGGTCGTGCGAGCCCGCGAGCCGCGTGGCGAGCACACCCGGCCCCGGCGAGTGATGGCGGAGCCAGTCGCGTACGTCGTCGCGGAAGCGGCCGTTCAGTTCGGTGAAGCGGCCATGGTGCGGGAATCGTCCCACGTGGTAGAGCCCCATGTCCCAGGGCTCGGCGATGAGTTTGCAGTGAGCGAGTGCCGGATCCGAGGCGATGCGACGTACCAGCGGCGGGTCCGCGAGCGGCTCGCCGTGCTCGCCGCGCGTGAGTGTCGAGGCCAGGTCGAAGCGGAAGCCGTCCACGCGCATCTCCGTCGCCCAGAACCGCAATGCATCGAGAATGAGCCGCGCGGCCGGAGGCCGCGCACACGCGAACGTATGGCCGCAGCCGGTGTGGTCCACGTCGCGGCCCTGTCGGTCGAGCACGTAGTAGTTGGCGCGGTCGAGCCCGCGCCATGATAGCGGCGGCCCAGTCGGATCGCCCTCGCCGGTGTGGTTGAACACCACGTCGAGGATCACCTCCAGCCCCTCGGCATGGAGCGCCCGGACCATGTCACGGAACTCGCGAAGCGCTCCCGACGCGGTCGCCCGCGAGGCGTACGCCGTTCGTGGAGCCATGAACGCCAGCGGCGAGTAGCCCCACGCGTTCAGCAGCGGCTGGCCGTCGAGCGGATCGATCCGCGGATTGTCGGTCTCGTCGAACTCCGCCACGGGCATCAACTGCACAGCGGTCACACCCAGCGAGCGGAGCCATGCGGCGCGTTCCGCAAGGCCCGCGAACGTGCCAGGGTGTCGCACGCCGGAGCTCGCGTGCGCCGTGAACGCGCGCACGTGCATCTCGTAGATCACCGTGCGGTCGAATGAAGTGCCCGGAGGTCGGTCGTCGCCCCAGTCATAGCCGCCGAGCTCGCAGACCACGCCCCGGCGGGGCGCGCGGCCGGTCGAGCGGTCCGCCCACACTTCGGAGCCGGCGATGCCCTTGGTGTAAGGATCGAGCAGGAGCGCGTCGGGATGGATCGCCGCCAGTGGGCCGCGTGCGGCGGGCTCGACGCGCCACGCGTACTCAGCGCCGGGCTGCACACCCGGGACGAACACGTGCCAGACATCGCCCGTGCGATGTCGCGCGGCCTCGAGCGCAAGTTCCCCGCGCGGCTCGCCGCCGGGGAAGAACACCACCAACTTGAGTCGGGTGGCATGGGACGAGAACACCGCGAAGTTGGTGCCACCAGGTCCGGGCGTGGCGCCGAGCGGATCCGGGGAGCCTCGCTCGGCCTGGAGCGGGGCAGCGGTCAGTCGCGAGTCTCGAGCTGGCATGGGGCGGCGGCTCCCGGGTGGGCGGAGCGCCGACACTAATCGCTGCCCGTCCGCGGCCCAAGCCGGACCGACGAGGCGGTCGTCAAGCGCCCGGCCGGAGGCCGGGCGCAGTCGAAAAAATACCCCGGACCCTTGCGGGTCCGGGGCCGTCGCCCACGGCTGAGGGCCGCACTCAGCGCGCGGGCACGAACGTAAGCGATGCCGAGTTGATGCAATAGCGAAGGCCCGTGGGTGCCGGGCCATCCTCGAACACATGCCCCTGGTGGCCGCCGCAGCGGGCGCACTCCAGTTCGACGCGCGTCATGCCCAGCGACTCGTCTCGGTTCTCCACGATCACGCCGCGGAAGGCCGGGCGCCAGAAGCTGGGCCAGCCGGTGCCCGACTCGAACTTGGTGTCCGAGTTGAACAGCGTGAGTCCGCAGCCGGCGCACCGATAGGTGCCCTTGCGATGTTCGTTCCAGTACGCCCCGGTGAACGCCAGTTCGGTGCCCTCTTCGCGCAGCACGTGGAACTGCTGCGGCGAGAGCGTGCGGCGCCAGGCCTCCTCCGTACGCCGCACCCTTGTGACAGGCGGCCCGGCCGGTGCCTCGGCGGGCACGGACGCCTGGCGCGCGGCCTTCGCTCGCGCGGCGGGTGGTGTAAACGCCACGAGTCCCGCGAGGCCAAGGAGTGCGGCGAATGCGAGCAGGGCGAGTGCGGTCTTCACGGACAGTCCTTTCGAGAGGGTCCAGCTTCGCACCCTTTACGCGCCGACCGGAAGAGCGGGATGAGTCAGGGACGGCATTTCTGTCCAGTCCCGGTCAAAGTTTCAGCGGGTCGCCCGGGCGCGGTAGTCCCCAGGACGTCACGCGCCCGCCAGGGATGCCTCAGCTCGTCGGAACGGGAGGCTCGACCGATCAGGCGGCAGTGCGCGGCGCATCAAAGCGCCGCACGTAGAGGTCCATCTCCTCGCGCGTGAATCCGTCCCACAGCCGGCCCGTGTCGTGCAGGCGCAGGAACGCGTCCACCACCTCGGTGAAGAACTGCGTGCCGGAGTGGCGGCGCAGCTC
>JANNKI010000109.1:0-7542 GCA_031396225.1 bacterium
CACGAAAGGGCACGCGATGACACTCGAACTCACGATCGCGACGACGCCGTTGGGGCCCATGGCGCTCTACGCGCTGGACGGGCAACTGGTCGGGCTCACGCTCGACGGCGAACACGGGCCGGCGAATCCGGTCGAGCGCCACCTCGTGCGCCACCTCGGCGCGATCACGACGCGGCATGCCCCCGACGCGGCGGGTGCTGCCGGGCGCCTGGCGCGGTACTTCGATGGCGAGATGCTCGCGCTCGAACAGCAGCCCGTGCGCCTGCTCGGCACACCGTTCCAGTGCGCGGTGTGGTCGGCGCTGCGCGGCATTCCGGCGGGCAGGACGCGCTCCTACGGGTCGCTCGCGGGCACGCTCGGCAAGCCGACGGCCGTGCGCGCGGTCGCGGCCGCGAACGGTGCGAACCCGGTGGCGCTGTTCGTGCCGTGCCATCGCGTGATCGCCGCCGATGGCACGTTATGGGGATATGGCGGCGGGCTGCCCATGAAGCAGTGGCTGCTCAGGCACGAGCGGGCCGCCTTCACGCCGCTCACAGAGCAGGAGGCGTTGCCACTATGAGCGCCGTCGTCGAGGTGAAAACCACGTTCCGCATCTCGGCGCTTTCCTCCGCGCTGTTCGAGCCTCTGTTCGCGCTCTCCGACGCGGAACTCGCGACGCTTGATGCGCGCCGCGTGGTGGCGGACTCGCACCCGGGCTACCCCTGCCGCGTGAGCCTCGTGGACGCCGAGCCAGGCGAGACGCTGCTGTTGCTCCACCACCTGCACCACGACGTGCAAACGCCGTATCGCGCCGCGGGCCCGATCTACGTGCGCGAGCACGCCGTGACGGCCATGCCCGCGCCGGGTGAGGTGCCGGAGCAGGTGCGAACGCGTCTGCTGTCGCTGCGCGCCTACGACGCCGAGGGTATGCTGCGCGTGGCCGAAGTGACGGAAGGCCGCGAACTCGAAGCGGTCGTGGCCACGATGTTCGCGGACCCGGACGTGGCCTACCTGCACGCTCACAATGCCCGGCCGGGCTGTTACAGCTGCCGCATCGACCGCGTGCGGGGCTGAACGCCGGCCCGCGAAGCCCCGCACGAGAGGACGATGCGCATCCTGCACTGGTTCCGCAAGGATCTGCGGCTCGACGACAACGTGGCGCTGGCCGAGGCGGCGCACGACGCCGACCACGACGTGGTGCCGTTTTACGCCAGCGACCCGGAGTGGTTCGCGCGTCCCGACCTGGCGGCCACGCGCGTGAGATTCGTAATTGGGGCACTCACCGAGTTGTCCGCCGCGATCGCGGCGCGCGGCTCGCGACTGGCGCTCGCGCACGGCGAGCCGACCGAGACCGTGGTGCGTGCGGCACGCGCGGCGGGCGCCGACGCCGTCTACTGGAACGACGAGTATGAACCCGCGCTGCGCGCGCGCGACGACCGCGTCGAGGCGGCATTGCGCGCAGCCGACGTGCGCGTGAAGCGCTTCCACGACCGGCTGCTCGTGCCGCCTGGCCTCGTGGCCACGCGCACGGGCGGACCCTACACGGTGTACACGCCGTTTCGGAAAGCGTGCGAGGCGCTGACGCTGTCCGAACCGCGCGCCCGCGTGGAACGTCTCGCGGCGCACGACGTGCCGTCTCCACGGCTGGCCACAGTGGAACGTCTCGGGTTCGCGGAGCCGCCGAGTGCTCCCTGGCCCGCCGGCGAGTCGCACGCGCACCGTCGGATGCAGCGTTTCCTGGGCGGCACGGGCCGCGAGCCGGGCGCGGGGCTGGCCCGCTACGCGAATGACCGCGACCTGCCGGCCGTGCCTGCCACGTCGCAGCTCTCCGCCGACCTCAAGTTCGGCACGCTTGGCATCCGCCGGCTGGCGCACAGCGTGCTGACCGCGGCCGCGCGCGACCCGCTGCTCGTGCCGCAGGCCGAGAAGTACGTGCAGGAGCTCCGCTGGCGCGATTTCTACGCGCACGTGCTCTGGCACTTTCCGCACGTGGAGCATGGCGCGTTCCGGCCGGACTACGATCGCATGCGCTGGCGGGGCACCGATGACGACTTCGCGACATGGTGTGCGGGCCGCACGGGCTACCCCATCGTGGACGCCGGCATGCGCGAGCTGGCTGCCACCGGACTCATGCACAACCGCGTGCGCATGATCACCGCGAGCTTCCTGACGAAGGACCTGCTGCTCGACTGGCGCCGCGGCGAGCACTGGTTCATGACGCACCTGGTGGACGGCGATCTCGCCAGCAACAACGGCGGCTGGCAGTGGGCCGCCGGCACCGGCACCGATGCGGCGCCGTACTTCCGGATCTTCAATCCGGTCACGCAGGGCATGCGCTTTGACCCCGCGGGCGCCTACGTGCGGCGCTGGTGCCCCGAGTTGGCGCGCGTGCCAGACGCGTACGTGCACCGGCCGTGGGAAGCGCCGCCACTCGCATTGGCGGAAGCCGGCGTCACGCTGGGCGGGGACTATCCTTTCCCGGTCGTGGAGCACGCCGAGCGTCGCGAGCAGGCGCTCACCATGTACGCCGAGGTGAAGGCTTCGTGAGCACGTCAAGGCTCGAGGCCACTCGCCCGCTGCTGGCGTGGGCGAGTGATCACTTCGCATTCCCGCTGCCGGCCGCGCGCGCCGCGCTGGTGCACGGCGTGGCGGGCAACCTCGCGGGCGGCACGCACCACGCGTTCCCCGATCATGGCGAGGCCTACTGCCGGTTCAACGACGTCGCGGTGGCAGTGGCGCTACTTCGGCGGGAGGGCCGCGCGCGCCGCCCGTGTGCGTGGTGCTCGGCGGCGGGTACGGTCAACCGCTCGAGGACACGGTCGAGGCACACGTGAACGTCTGGTGGGCAGCGCGAGTCGCGCGTGAGCGCCGACCCGCCGTCACGAGGCACACGACCACGGCGAGAGGAGCGCATTCATGAACCGCGACCGCTACAGTGAACTCGAGCAACTCCCGAACGTGGGGCCCGCCACTGCTCGGGACCTGAGATCACTCGGCATCACGCGGCCGCAGGCGCTTGTGGGCAAGGATCCGTACGCGCTCTACGAGCGCCTGTGTCGGAGGACAGGCTTACGCCACGACCCGTGCGTGATGGATGTGTTCCTGTCCGTGGTGCGATTCATGGAAGGCGCGCCGGCGAGGCCGTGGTGGGCGTACACGGCCGAGCGCAAACGCACGACGGCGCCGACAAGGTCGGCGGCCGCATCCACGCGGCCGGCGCTGAGATCACGCCAACTCCGCGGGTGACATCCCGCCGTCAGCGTGGACAGTCGTTCGCCGCGCGGACCGTCCACGCCGTGGTCGGCGACACTCGCACCGCGCGCGGAGGACCTCGCCGCATCGGCCCTTGCCGACCGTCCGCACCGCTCACGCAATTGCACACGCGAGCGACAACAGCTCCGCGATTGACGCGCGGTGGGAGCGCGCGCGAACCTGTCTTCACCCCCGGCCCCCGATCAGCCGAGGGGAGGTGAAACGCATGATGCATGCACGCATGCTCGCGCCGATGGCGCTGGCGGCGATGTTGGCGGCCCCGCTCGTCGGGAACGCCGGCCTCGCCGTCGCGGCACCGAAGCGGGCGGCGCAGGCCGCGGCGACGACGAAGAGCTCGAACTACCGTCAGTTCAGCGGCACGGTGGTGGCACTCGACGCCTCCACGATCACCGTGGAGAAAGGCGGCAAGGCGCCGAAGCAGATGGTGTTCGCACGCCACACCGGCATGCGGTCCGCGGGCGACGTGGAGAAGGACGCCCGCGTGACCGTGTACTGGCGTGACGAGGCCGGGCAACCGGTGGCGCACCGCGTCGTGGTGAAGTCCGCCACGGGCAGCGCCACTCGCTGAGGCCGCATCGCGGGCCGGGCGCCATGGACGCCCGGCCCGTGGTGTTCTGATACGCTGCGCCGGTTCACTGCGCCCCAGGCACACCTCCTCGGAGCTCCCATGGAAGTCCGGCCGCGCCGCTTCCGATCGCGCTTCGCCGTCGCCGAATTCCGGCGGCTCGTCGTGCTCGCCGCATGGTTCGTCGTGCTCGCTGCCGCCCCCGTCGCTGGCGTCGCAACGGCCGCGAAGTCACCCACCTCGCGCACGTTCTCGCTCGAGCACGCGCTCACCATCAAACAGGTGCAGGGGCTCACGTGGTCGCGCGACGGCACGCGACTCGCGTTCACGGTGAACGCGCCCGACACCGCCGAGAACACCACGAACCAGGACGTGTGGGTGTGGGAGGCCGCGACCGATAGTTGTCGCGCGCTCACACGGCACGCCAAGAACGACTACGCGCCACAGTTCTCGCCCGGCGGCGACACGATGGCGTTCCTGTCGCCGCGCGACAACGACGAGGGCAAGCCGTCCATCTGGCTGCTGCCGCTGCGCGGGGGCGAAGCGTGGAAGCTCGCCACGTTCGCGGAATCCGTGGGCGAGATGCGCTGGTCGCCGGACGGACGCTTACTCGCGTTCACCATGCTCGACACGTTGTCCAAGCGCGCGAAGGACTGGCGAAAGAAGAAGTGGGACCACGTGATCGAGGACGCCATCCCGCAGTACAACCACCTGTGGGTGGTGGACATGGCGTCCGGCCAGCAGCACCGGCTCACGTCGGGCAAGTTCATGGCGGCCGACCCGCGCTGGTCGCCGGACTCGAAGACGATCGCGTTCGTGTGGAGCCCGACCACCGCGGCGGACGACGGGAACCTCCGCGACATCGCGCTCGTGCCCGCGGCCGGAGGCGCGGTGCGCAAGCTCGACGTGATGACCGGCACCGGACCGGCGTGGTCACCCGACGGCCGCTGGCTCGCGTGGGCGGGCGAGACCGATCGAGCCAAGCAGGTCGAGCAGACCCAGTTGTGGTTGATGCCCGCCTCCGGCGGGCGCGCGACGAGCCTCACCGCGGAGTTCGACGAGTCCGCCTCCTCGCCGGCATGGAACGCCACGTCGGACACGCTGTTCTTCCTGAGCGCGCAGGGCACCTCCACGCGCGTTGCGTCGGTGCCGCGCGCGGGAGGCGCCGTGCGGCTGGGCCCCGACCTGCGCGGCGAGGCGGCGGGACCGCTGATCGCGGGACCGGGTGGCCGCGTGGGATTCGTCGCGTCGCGAGCGGACCGGCCCAACGAAGTGCACGTGGCCGACCATGCCGCGGTCGAGCCGCGCGCGGTCTCGCGCCTGCACGCCGCGGCGGCGGCGTGTGCGTTCGGCGCCGTGCGCACGGTGCGCTGGACCAGCGACGATGGCGTGCAGGCGGAAGGCGTGCTGGTACGACCGCCCGGCGCAAGCGAACGCGGTGCGCTCAAGACGCTCGTGCTGTTACACGGCGGCCCGTACCAGTCGCGCTACGGCATCGGCTTCCAGCTCATGGCGCAGTTCATGGCCGGGCGTGGTTACCAGGTGTTCATGCCGAACTTCCGATCGAGCGGCGGCTACGGCACCGCGTTCATGGTGCGAAAGCGCGCCGACTGGGGCGGGCAGGACTGGCGCGACGTGGAGTCCGGCGTGGACAGCCTGGTGCGCTGGGGCCTCGCCGACGGCACGAAGCTGGGCGTGTTCGGGCACAGCTACGGTGGCTACCTGTCGCTGTGGGCGATCACGCACAGCCAGCGCTACGACGCGGCGGTCGTCTCGGCGGGCGCGCCCGACCTTGCGGCGCTCTGGGCGCAGAGCGACGTGCACCGCTATCGTGCGTTCGAGTTCGAGGGCGAGCCGTGGGTGAGCTTTGAGAAGTGGCGGAGGAGCTCCCCCATCGCGTTCATCAACCGCGCGAAGACGCCCACGCTGGTGATGAACGGCGAGGCCGACGTGCGCATTCCCTTCGCGCAGGCGCAGGAGACGTACCAGTCGCTCAAGGCCCTGGGCGTGCCCACGGAGTTCGTGCACTATCCGCGCGAAGGACACACGCTGCGCGAACCGCGCCACCGCGCCGACTGGTTCACCCGACAGGCGGCGTGGTTCGACCGCTGGGTGAAGTGAGGGACATGGACCGGCGCTGGTTCGCTCCGCTCGTGGGACTGCTACTCGTGCTCGCGTTCGCCGCGTGGGTGTGGCCGACGCGCTGGCGCTTCGACCACATGTCGGTGGAAGGCAACATCGTGCCGATCCGCGTGGACCGCATCTCGGGCCGGGCCGACATGCTGATCCCGGACGAAGGCTGGGTGCCGGTCGAAGCCCCTCCCGACAGCATCGGCGACGCCACTCCGGCCGGGACCTGACGCATGGGGGTCGGCCGCACGACGCGTGAGCTGACTCGTCTCGAAACGCTGCGCTGGGTGTTCGGGCCCGCCGCCGCGCGCCAGCGGCGCGCCACACTCCGAAGCCTGTTCCGCGCGCGGCTCGCCACGGCGGAGCAGATCCAACGACTGCACGAAGCGCTGCTCGCGGCGCGCGCCTATCCCGACGATTCCGCCACGTTGAAGCTCGCGACTCGCGCGCTCGCGAGCTTCGGGCGCAGGCCCGACGTGCGGCGGCACGCGGTCGCACTCACGGATTCGGGGCTCGCAGGCTGCGACATCCGGTTCGGGTTCTTCGCTCCGACCGCGCGCCGCCTCGCCGCGCGCTGGCCCCGCCGGCTGGAGATCGATTTCAAGGAGTTGGAGTCGCCCGATGCGCTGGAGTCGTGGCTGCCGCTGCTCGCGCACGACGCCGAGGTGCCGGGGCTCGACGAGTACGACTACGGGCTCGCGGGTTGGCTCGCGCGATTGACCGGCCCGGGCGAGGCCCCCGGAGCGTTCGTGGCGCGACGGCTCTCGCAGCGCCTGCCGGACGACGCGGTGTTCGAGCGCGTGCACGACGAGCTCGGCATGGCGTATCGCCTGCGCGGCGACGCGACCACGCCGTCGCGCACGCACGCGCGCTGGCCGACGCGACGCGTGCACTACCAGCGCGGCCCGTTCGCCGGCCGCCCCGACCTGGCGCAGGTGGTGGAGCATGCGCCGCGTTCCATTCGTGCGCTCTCCGTTCGCGACGGTGAACGGGCACTCGCACTCGCCATGGAGGCCATGGTCACGCGCAGCCGCGACCTCGACGTGTTCGCGTGGGGCGATGCCCGTGACGTGCGGCGCGTGGACTGCGGCGACGGCCTCGAGTTCCTCATGATCGGCGCGCTGCCCGAGCGCCGGCTGCTGCTCGAGAGTGTGTACGGCTTTCTTTCGCTCAAGAACGGTGTGCCCGTGGGGTACGTCCTCACCAGTGCGCTCTACCGATCCGCCGAGGTCGCGTTCAACGTGTTCGACACGTTCCGGGGCGCCGAGGCCGGGCCAGTGTATGGAAAAGTCCTCGGCATGACGCGCGCGTTGTTCGACACCGACACGTTCACGATCTTCCCCTATCAACTGGGCGAGGGGAACGACGAGGCCATCGAATCGGGCGCCTGGTGGTTCTACCAGAAGCTGGGCTTCCGCCCGCGCGAACGCGCGACGCGCGCGCTCATGCAGCGCGAGCTGGCGCGCATGGCGCGCGTGCCCGGATCTCGTTCGAGCCCCGCGGTGCTCCGCCGGCTCGCGCGCGAGAATCTCTACTGGTCGAGCAGCCCCGCGCGCCAGGACGTCATCGGCCAGTTGCCGCTGCCATCGGCCGGC